>JAKEFK010000098.1 GCA_022616075.1 bacterium | reverse complement strand
GAAATGGCCACCGGCAAACAACCTTTTCATCGCAAGACGGCGGTAGATACTTTATCCACAATTATAAATGAAGAGCCGAAATCGGTGAGTTCGTTAAATCCACAGGTACCGCAACCGATTCAATCGATCATTCAACGTTGCATGGCAAAGAATCGGGAAGATCGTTATGCATCTACTCAGGATCTTGCAAAGGACCTTCAAGATGTTCGTAATCATATTTCCGTTGCAGCAAAACCTCAAGAACAGCGCGGAATAAAAAGACCCGCACTCTTGATTGCCGGCATTGTTGTCGGACTTGCACTTGTCGTAGTAATAACAGTAAACGTGAGCAGGCGCTTTTCACATGAATCAGACACTGTGCAGATTGAATCACTGGCAGTATTACCTCTTCAAAACCTGTCAGGAGACCTGGATCAAGAATACTTTTCTGATGGAATGACGGAAGCTTTAATTACTGAACTGGCGAAGATTCGTTCGCTGAAGGTGATTTCACGGACTTCCATCATGCAATACAAAAAGAGTAAAAAAGCTTTGCCGGAAGTTGCGAAAGAGCTCGACGTGGATGCCATTGTTGCCGGATCCGTTCTTCGAGCCGGAGAAAAAGTGAGAATCACGGCTCAGTTGATCAGTGGTTCAACCGATCAACATTTGTGGGCTGAGAGTTATGAAGGCAACCTGGGTGACGTTCTGACTCTCCAAAGTGAAGTCGCAAGAGTGATTGCCGAACAAATTCGAATTCAGCTCACACCACAAGAAAAAGCACTCCTCGCAAGCGCTAAGAAAGTAAATCCGGAAGCCAATGAAGCTTATTTGAGAGGTTTATACTATTTCAACGAAGGGATCAATTCGGTAGACGAATATGAAGTGTTGTTAAACAGAAGCTTCAATTATTTTCAGGAGGCGATCAGGATCGAACCTGATTATGCTCCCGCTTACGCAGCATTGGCACGCGCATATCACTGGTTGGCGAGCTTCGGTCTCCCGGAATTTTATCCGAAAGCTAAGGAGGCAGCCTTAAAAGCATTGGAGCTTGATGAAACAAATGGCACTGCGCACGGCGCTCTCGCATTTACACTTCACAACTTTGACTGGGACTGGGTTGGCGCGGAACGGCATTACAAGCGGGCCCTCGAGCTCGGCCTGAGCTCCGTTCATGGATACGCTTTGTATCTGTCTGCTGCAGGACGTCACGAAGAAGCAATCGCGAAAATCAAACGCGCTGAGGAATTGGATCCTTTAAACCTCTCGCTAAAACTGAATGTCGGTGCCATCTATTTGGACGCGCGACAGTACGATCGGGCTATCGAACAATTCATGAAAATTCGTAAAAAGTATCCAGAGTTTATTTGGGTAGAATACGATCTTGGCTTCGCTTACCTTTCAAAGAAAATGTGTCCTGAAGCTATTGCCAGTTTCAAAAAAGTTTTGGCAGCTTTAAAAGATGAACCGGCAATTCAAGCTTCATTGCCATTGTCGTACGCATCCTGTGGCATGAAAATGGAAGCAATCAACATGATAGAGAAGTTAAAGGATTCGCCCAATCCCGATCAGGTTACTTTTGCGGCCGTATACACCGTTCTGGGAGATAAGGACAAAGCATTCTTCTGGTTGGAAAGAGCTCTCGAACACAAGGCTCCTGACATTTTGAATATCAACTCCTCACCCCTATTTGATAGTCTTCATTCTGATCCCAGATTCCGACGACTGTTGCAGCGCATCGGATTTCCGCAATGAGACAGATGATCAGCCGCTTATCAGTCGTGCCGTGAATTCACAAAGGGTTGAAAGCCCGGATTTTGTTTGCATTCTGTTTGCATTTTTGCACCCAAATTGGTTGATTTTGGTTGATTTTGGATACTTGGATCTCGTCGTCTCGACGATGTTGTAGCGATCTGTCACGTCGGAGGTCGCGGGTTCGAGTCCCGTCGGCCCCGCTTACCAGTGGGCTGATTCAACGGCAATCTGGAGACTCAGGACCTGGATCGCGGCGGTATCGGTGTGCAAAGCGACCTCGTGGTTGTTGCCGGCAACGTGATCCATGACAATGGAAACATTAACGACACGACCGGGCCGAGGATTGCCGGCGAGATATTCGACTGCAATAATGTCGTTGTTGAGCGGCGCTCGATGAATCCTGACAGTCGTTTGCTGATTATTGAAATGGTGCTTCCGGAAGGGAATACTCCACATCCAGGCAAGATCCTGGATATGATGATGCTGGTTGGACCAGGAGGGCAAGAGCGAACGGACCAGGAATACGGCGCACTTCTCGCCAAGGCGGGTCTGCGCCTCACACGCGTTGTCCCTACAGAATCAGCCGTGAGCGTTGTGGAAGCGAAACTTGAATAAGTCTACTCGAAATTTTCCACTAGCATCAAATCATCAATGGAAGAGTCGACTCGCGCAAAAAGAATTGTTTTGCCGTCAGGAGATGCCGTTAATCCCGTTGCAGCTTTACCAAGATTTTGCGCAATTGTTGTGCTGTTGCCGCTCGCTAAATCCAGGAACTGAAGCCGTGTTTCGCTTTCCTGTTGATCGATGTAGTAGATTCCATTTTTCACTAAACAGTAGTTGTACCAGATGATTCCATCCAGAACCTTGATCGGCCGGCCTCCGGTTGTTGGCAACCGAAACAGTGGCGCAACAACCGAAACGGCATGATAGTACAGATTCTTGCCATCCGCTGATTCCATAGCGCCGCGTCCTTGATTTGGTGTGACCTGGATTGCATCTCCGCCGTTTGCCGGCATTTTCCAAATGCGAAAATCACCGGATCGCATCGAGGCGAAGTAAATCCACTTTCCGTCATGTGAGAACACCGGTTGGATATCGATGCTCGGATGCGAAGTGAGACGCCGGGGCTTGCCGCCCGCAGCAGGAATTACATAGATGTCCCATTCACCTTCCAGAGCAGAAGAGAACGCGATCATTTGACCATCCGGAGACCAATGAGGCCACGTTGTATCTGGAATACCAAGGGATGTGAGTTGAACGGCATTCGAGCCATCCGGATCGGAAATCCAAATCTCCGCTTCTCCTGATCGAAATGAGATGAATGCTACGTGGTTGCCATCTGGCGAAAACTGACAATGGAATTCCTCTTTCGTTGATGAGATTGCTGCAACCGGTGCAGACGTAGATGGCGCGCCTAAAGTTGAAGTTTCAACACGCCAGATATTCGTATCGGAAAATCTGCGTACGTAAACCAAACGTGGCGGCTTTCCGGACTCAGTGCGTGAAATGGTAGGCATCATTCCGTCTTCTCCTACAAACGGAATTTGCGTCGCCGACTTTTCGCCGGAGATGGGTAGTCTCCAAAGATTGCCTTTTGCTGCAAAAATAATTTCTTCGCCATCAGGCATCCACGCCGGATCATTTGCGCGTTGCTCAGCGTGAGTAAGGCGCCTTGGTTCGCCGGATGACCTCATATCTTTTCCCAGTGCCAGGAGTTGAAGCTCGCCTGAGCTCCATGAGATTCGTCGAAGGAACACAAGAGAGCGACCATCAGGCGAAACCGCCGGACTTGTATCTGCAAGCACAGGAGATTGTGGATTCGTTAATCGCTTTTTCTCACCAGTTTCAATCGAAATCACGAACAAAGCATCCGGACGTCCCTCACCTTGTGAATCGGTTACAATCACAGCCTTGCTCTCTGGCGTCCATGCGAGATAAGTCGAATTGCGATCGAAATCCTGAGAAGTGATGTCACTCAATTTACGTTCGGGACCACCAAGAGGCGCTATGAGTCTTAGTTCTCGATTTCGGGCTCCGGTCGTTGCGCTTGGTTCGCTTCGCAAGAACGCGATCCATCGGCCATCGGGCGACCAGACCGGATTATAGTCGTAGCGAAGATCGGTTGTTAACCGCAATGGAGATCCCTGTCCGATCATCTGGACGTAGATGTCTTGATTGTCCTGCTTCGATCCTGTCCATGCGAAAACGACTTGCTTGCCATCCGGAGAAAGCGATGGATATTGTTCGACACCCGGTAGCGTTGTGATCGCTTGCACTCGGAGCGGCCCGACAGCAGTTTCTTTTTTCCAAGGTTGCCATAAGAGAAATGCAAACAGTGCCGCTATCATCAAAATCACCGGGACGAATTTTCTTGAAGACAAACGCTTACGTGGTTCCTGTATTTGTTCGCGCGCATCTTCAAGAGCCAATTTTAGATCCGCCATCGTTTGAAATCGCCGTGCAGGATCTTTTCGCAAACAGCGCAGGATCACCATTGCGAGTTCTGGCGGCACTTTGGGTGGCAATGCTTTCGGTTCTTGATTCAGTGTTGCTGCCAGTATTTCCACAACGGAGTTTCCCTGGAATGCTCGTTGTCCGCTTATCATTTCGTAAAGCACTGCGCCAAAAGAAAAGATGTCAGTGCGCCCATCCACGTTTTTGCCAGTTGCTTGTTCTGGTGACATGTAATGCGCAGTGCCAAGCACGATCCCTGTTTCTGTGTGAACTGCGGAGATCGTTTGCAGATTGGTATCGACCGTTTGCGACGCTTCCGGTTCCGTCAACTTCGCGAGTCCGAAATCAAGTACTTTGACATAACCATCGCGACGCACCATGATGTTTTCCGGTTTGATGTCGCGATGCACAATTCCCGCCTCATGCGCGGCCGCCAAAGCTGATACAACTTGTGTTGCAATGTTCAGTGAGTCCTTGATTTCAATTTTGCCTGTTCGTTTCAGCAATGCGCGCAGAGTTTCGCCATCAATGAATTCAGTCGCAATAAAGTGATGACCGTCCGATTCTCCCACTTCGTGAATCGTCACGATGTTCGGATGATTCAAGGCGGATGCTGATTTTGCTTCCTGTTTGAATCGACGCAGACGCTCTTGATCGTGAGTGTGTTTCTCCGGAAGCAGCTTTAACGCAACGCGACGCCCGAGTATTGTATCCTCGGCCAGGTAAACTTCACCCATGCCGCCGGCGCCAAGACTTTGTAGGATGCGGTAATGAGAAATTGCGAGCACAAAAACATCATATTACGTTTTTGTTTCCTTCAGTATGTTTTCGATTCTGCGATCAGGAATCAGCCAGATGAGGGCAACCAGTACATAAAGACTGAGATTTTGCGCAAGGTTATGACTCCACCGCTCAATAGCAGGATAAAAGAAATGCGACTGTGCCTCATTGTGACTCTATTGTTGTTTTGCCTTATGCTACCTATGCAAGCCGAGGACTGTAACACTAATTGTCATGATCAGTGTCGTGTGAGAACGGACTTTCCACCGGTTGCGAATTGTGACGCCCATTTTGTTTGGTTTCCGTGACCGGCAAGATCACGCGACCCCCAGCCAGTTTGTTATTTCCAAACTAACAAAATGCAAACGAAAATTAGGCTGTGTTTTGGATATTTGCCGAGAAGAATAAGTGAGCCGTGCTGGACTCGAACCAGCGACCCTCTGCTTAAAAG
>JAKEFK010000097.1 GCA_022616075.1 bacterium | reverse complement strand
AGGTCGCGGAGGATCTCCCGCCGGCTTCTGCGGTCCGGGACGAATTTGAAATGCATCGGCTGCGAGCGGCGTTCTGCCATAATCTGAGGGAACTCCTTTCTTGTCGATGAAAACAGAATGAACAAAATTTTCCAGATCGATTCCGGGTTCTTCCGGAAGAAGTGCCTCGCCCTTTGCCTGGTTGTCTCCAACCGTAATCGGACCGGAAATTTCGAAAACAATATTCCCGGCTGCATCCCTAACAACCACTTGAACGGTATCGGCAACGGATCCTGCATCGGTTAAAGTCCAACTGAGGAACGCGCCACCACGTCCATTGAAGGATCCGATTCCTTCTCCTTTATGCGTATCAAAGTTCGCGAGCGGATCAGGGATACTGATCAAAGGATCATCCATGCATACGGTGTTGGTCACCTTTTGTAACTCGAATTTCCCTGCGCTCCATTCAAGCCGCAGGGAATTCGTTCCCAGATCCGGATCGCATAGAAGATTGAACTCGTAAGATACTTCGCCACTTGCGCGTCCCTGGCCGATCATTACCGCCGGATCTGCTGCGTGAATCACACCGCTGAGGACGAAGAACAGAAAGAATGAAATCGCGAGGTTTAGAATTCTTGATTTCATATTTTCAGCAAAGCTGCAGGATTGTTGTGGTGACATTCAGCGGCGCCGCAGAAGTAATAATAGTTTTTACCGGTATCGTTGCGGATTTGGCAGGCAGGACAGTAGTAACTGCGGCTGAATTTACAGCGGCTGCAGAGCTCGTGTTGATGAGAGAGCAAGAGGAGCCGATGTTTCCATTGGATTCTAACTTGAGTACCCAGAGGTTCGACGGGGTTGTGCCAAAACTTTCGGTTCTGCCAGCAAGAACGTAGCTGCCGTCTGATGTTTCCTGAACGGACGTAGCCCGATCACTGTTTCCACCGCCAGACGTTTTTTGCCAGGAGATCTCGCCTGAAGAATCCAACTTTAGAGTCCACGCGTTTCGCATCGCCGGACCGAACGAAAATGTATATCCCGTCAGGACGTAACCGAGGTCTGAAGTGTAGTCCAATTGATACAAACGCTCGCTACTTGGGCCTCCATACGTCTTTTGCCATTGCATTGTCCCGGAGCTATTCAGCTTGAAGACCCAGAAATCACCAGAACCCGCGCCGAAGGAATCCGTATTTCCTGCTACCACGAAGCCTCCATCATAGGTCTGCTGAACATATTCAGAGTGGTCGCCCGCGGATCCCCCATAAGTTTTTTGCCACTTGATTTTTCCTGTTGGAGTCAGCTTCATAACCCATGCATCATCTTCCCTGTCACCTGCGCAGATGAATCCACCGTCACTAGTTTGCTCAATGTGTGTGATATCTTCAAAGGTGGCAGATGAGCCATAAGACTTTGCCCAAATAATGGCACCGGATGAATTGATTTTGACAGCCCATGCATCGCCCTCCGGGTCATTGGTGAAAGATTCCGTGTAGCCGGCAAAAATGAAACCCTCATCCGTTGTTTGTTGAATCGTATTAGCCGAGTCATACCCGATCCCTCCGTAAGTGTTTTGCCATTGAACTTTTCCGTTGGAATCGAGCTTGAGAACCCAGCCGTCGACATCCCAGGCGCCGAACGATGTTGTCTCTGCCAGGACAACGTATCCTCCGTCCCGCGTCGGCCGAATGGAGCCGAGAGACTGAGTCCCTGCTCCGCCATAGCTCTTTTGCCAGGAGACACTACCGGTTGAAGTCAATTTCATAACCCATATTGCATCGTTGCCCGCGATAGTTGATGCCACTATGTAACCACCATCAGACGTTGGTTGAATCTCATTCCGTGGATTGCCCATGGCGGCGGCGTGGTCATAGACTTTTGCCCAACTGATTCCAAAAGCGGAGCCGGCCAGCAGACAAAGAAAATTGACTGTAAACAAAACTGCGATTCCCATCCGGTTCATAATGCTTTTTCTCCTTCCTTTGTTATGGAGGCAAAAATGACGCGATATTACCATCAGTTGTGAAGAAGTTTGGTGGTGTTCTTTTAGCTTGAAAGGTTTCGGCCGGCGACGAGACCCACTTGACAAAGCGGACATTTTTCCGTTTTGTCCCATGAATATCTAGCATTCATTTCGATGAGTATATATTGTTCTGTAGAATATAATTGGGTGGTTATGTTTCACCGGGGAGCACGTTCCCAAACATGATTGAATCTGCAGAATTTATGGAAGGGAGGGGGGTTGAGGAAGAATGGGAACGGCCCATCATCAGTGGTAAGTTTTTCTCAAACGCTAGCAAGAAATTATGGGTGAAGGGTGTTACTTATGGCACCTTTCGTTCAAAGAACGGATGTGGCGAATTTCAACCTGATGTCGTTGAAAGAGATTTCCAGCTCATGCAGCAGAATGGCATCAACGCCGTCCGCACCTACACGATTCCGCCTGCATGGCTTCTGGATCTCGCTCATCAATATCGCGTTCGCCTGCTGGTGGGTTTTCCCTGGGAACAGCACGTAGCTTTTCTGGATGATCGCAGACTTAGTGAATCCATTCGCAATCGACTGAAACAATCGGTGCATGAGATTGCAAGACATCCTTCACTGCTTGGTTATGCGATCGGGAATGAGATCCCTTCTTCCATTGTTCGATGGTATGGAGCCGAAAGAATTCAAAACTATCTTTGGACGCTTTATGAAACCGCGAAACAGGCAGATCCTGACCTTCTTGTAACCTATGTAAATTATCCTTCCACGGAATATCTCCACCTCCCGTTTCTGGATTTTTTCTGTTTCAACGTTTTTCTTGAGGACCAGACCAGATTCAATTCCTATGTATTCAGACTGCAAAACCTCGCCGGCCACAAGCCGTTGATTCTGACAGAGATTGGACTGGATAGCCGGAGGAACGGTCTGGAAAAACAAGCCGGTATGCTTCGTTCTCAAATCGGGTCTTCCTTTCGTGCCGGTTGTACCGGAGTATTCTCCTTTGCCTGGACGGATGAATGGTTTCGTGGAGAATCGGATATAGAAGATTGGGATTTCGGTTTGACCACCAGAGATCGCCAGCCAAAACCTGCGCTGGATGCGGTTCGACGGCAGTTTTCAGAGAATCTTCTGGAGCCGGCTGACCCGGCGCCCATGTTTTCTGTTGTCGTTTGCAGTTATAACGGAAGCAAGACAATCGAACAATGTCTCGCGTCGCTGACGAAACTGAAGTATCCGAACTATGAAACGATTGTTTTGGATGATGGATCGACAGATTCCACGGCAGCGATTGCTTCGAAATATCCTGTGCGATTGATTCGCACGAAGAATCAAGGTCTGAGTTCCGCGCGAAATTGCGGAATGAAGGAGGCGAAAGGAGAGATCATTGCCTATATAGATGATGATGCTTATGCTGATCCGCATTGGCTCAACTATCTGGCGATCGCTTTTCAGGAGACGAATTATTGTTGCATCGGCGGTCCGAATTTGGTTCCCGGTGAAGATGAATGGATCGCCCAGTGTGTGGGCCGATCACCGGGCGGACCTACTCACGTGTTGCTCTCCGATCATGATGCGGAACATGTGCCCGGCTGCAATCTCGCGATCCGGAAGTCTGTGCTGGAGGCGATTGGCGGGTTCGATCCGCAATTTCGAATCGCGGGAGATGATGTGGACCTGTGCTGGCGTTTAGAGAATGCTGGACACAAAATCGGCTTTCATCCCGGAGCGATGGTCTGGCACCACCGCCGTAATTCGATCTCATCCTATTTCAGACAACAACGTGGATACGGAAAAGCTGAAGTGCTTCTCGCAAGGAAATGGCCTGAAAAATATAACTATGTCGGCCATGTAAACTGGGCCGGGCGTATTTACGGGAATGGATTGCTTTACATGAGCCGAATCTATTCCGGTGTCTGGGGAACAGCTCCCTTTCAATCGCTTTACCATAGTTCCTACGGGATATTTCCATCTTTATTTTTTGCTCCGGAATGGCTGCTATTGATTTTATTCATTACTTTTCTCACTGGCCTCAGTTTTGGCTGGGCTTCCCTGACAAGTTCCCTCATTTTTCTAGCTGTCACAGTTTCACTACCGGTGCTCAGCGCTGTCCAATCTTCAAGGCCGATCATGGATTCTTTCGGACACTCCACGAAGATGCCGAGAATCAGGAGTTTTATTCTCTGTGTGATTTTGCACTGTATCCATCTCGTGGCCCGCTTTACAGGACGCTGGCCGCTCTGGAGGCCTTCCTATAAACGTTTTATTTATCCTACTGGAAAACAAGTTTGTTTGTGGACTGAGTTCTGGCAGGATCCTTCAGAGAAGCTTGCCGTGATCCTGAAAATAGCTAAAGAAAAAGGCGCAATCGTTGCATGCGGGGGATCGTTTGATGCCTGGGATCTGGAAGCAAAGGGGGGCGCTTTTGCATCGGCTCGCCTTCTCATGGCTGTGGAAGAGCATGGTCAGGGAAAGCAAATGACCCGCTTTCGAATTTATGCCCATCATCACTGGTTATGGTTCAGCGTCATTATCTTCGTGCTCATTTGGGCGGCATCGGCCGCATATCATAGCGCATGGCATTCAGCAATCCTCTTACTGGCATTTTCCATCCTGCTTGCCGGCCGAATTCTTTTGGAATCAGGCAGAGCGATGTCTGCCTTAATCGAATCGATCCGGTTGTTCGGTCGAATGAATTGATCTACAACCCGGCTCTCGGCCTCTTCGGTAATAAAGGGGATCTGTAGATCCATTTCATCTCTTGAGCAATGTTGGTAGGCAAACTTCTCAAGTAGCGCCCTCTTTCTTTTAATGCCGCTTCCGTAGAATAGCCGCGTCCAGGCTCATGCCGTACTGTAAAGTCATAATCACGCACACACAGCTTCTTGTTGAGATGGCTGATGGCTGCAATGGCCGCGCAAACCCCCCAGCCATATTTGTTGATGGCGAGATCAACCGGTGGGAGTTGTACAAGAATATCGGCCGATATGAACCAGCAAATTGTGTCCGTTAACGGAACTTCAAAAATATTTTCTTTATAACCTGAAAGCTTCGATAGATCGTAGTCGTAAGCAGTAAGATCTATGTTCGGTTCATAGACGCCAATAGAACCTTCGCTGAATGTGGCTTTTGCTTTTTGAAAAAGGTTTGGAAAGTCATCGAAAAAGGCGTCCGCTTGAATTTGAAAGAAGATATCACCGGTAAAAAGGCGGACTGCTAAATTCCATTGCTCCGAAAAATACGCGCTTTCATCCAGATGAATCCAATCCGAATGTTTTTCTCTGATTCCGGGATCAGTGGAAATCACAGTGACATCGATCAAAGGCTTCAGTTTTTCTGCCAGATGAATGGCATTCAGCTCATGCCCTTTCCAATTGCAAATAAATCCGTGAATTTTCATTTGGAGGGCGGGCCTCCGTGCCCGCCGCGCCGGCTAAAAGCCGGCGGACATCAATGCCGCCAGAATGGCGGCGCTCATCTTTGATGCCGGTAGATGAGCGCCAGCCTCCAGGCTGGCATAAATGACCGCCGGCATTCTGCCGGCATCTCCGGTTTAAAATGACAGAAAATGGCGCGTCCACGGGTTTGACGGATCCAGTTGATCATCCGAAAAATACGCTCGCAGTTCTGTCTGAGAAGGCAAACGTATGTTCACTGAAGTAAGATGACCCCAATCCACGCGCGATCGGTGCCAGCCTTTGCGCAATGCAGTCTCAGCATATTTTCTGAGACCGTATTTGCGAAGAACATGACCAATACTGAGAAAAAGATAATGGCGCATGAGGAAAGACTCCGGATACAGGCGCAACCCGGGAAACCTCACTTTATGTCCGGCCGATTGCGCAAGATTCACACGCGCCTCCTGACTCTTCCATGCATTCACACGATGCGGGAAACGAGGCAAGAACGGATAATACCAGCGCATTGTTGTTTGAAATTCGGGATGATCATGTTCCGGACTTTCTCTGGTTGGAATAAATGTGAATTCTTGAAAATTAACAGCGTTGTAACCTGCCCGTTCCACTTCATGAAATGCATCTGATAGCGTACGGAACTTTTTCGGAGGTAATAGAATTTCATCAGCATCCACATGAAGGAACCAGTCCGCTTTTAGCATTTGGGCCAGTCTTTCTTTGCGTTTCAAAATAGGTTTCAAGTCAAATACACCGTTTCGCGGCAAGTCTTCGATTCCAATCAGACCGCGATTGAGGAATTGATTCGCGATTTCCACGGTTTGATCCTCGGAACTATTGTCAATGAGGTAAATTTCGGCACCCTGGCGAATTAGATTTTGCAGACAATCGCGGATGAAACGTTCTTCATTATAGGTAGCCAGAAGAGCGATGACTCGCATATCTCAATTTAGCTGAAAGATCACTAGATGAGCATCCTGAACCACCGTACGAAAGTCGCGTTTCAGCGAATCGTGGAATTCAACATAGTGCTCAAGCCACCAGAAAAATGGCGATAACAAAATGAAATATTTCACTCCGTTTTGTTTTAGCTCATGGAGTTGTTCCATCGCATCTTCATCGGTTGCAGGCAGAGGTAGATCCATTGCGCCTGGTATGTCCAGAAACAATTTGTTGTATCCTGCAACCGCAAATCTAGCGCCAGAAGGGAGTAGATCGTGAATTCTCTGGATTGCTGCTTCAACCTCCGGCGGTGAAATCCACTGATTCCGTCGCGAACGATTCAGTTTTGGAAATCGCTTTGAAGGCGCCGGTAACCCAAGAAACGGACACAGTTTTTCCCAGCCTTCTCCTCCACAGATATTGAGAATCAATAGATCCGATGGCCGGTCCGAAAAATAATCGGTCACGTTTCCAAGATGCCTTTCATAGACATAGCGGAGCCGTCCTTCATGAAACTGCAGCGTTCCATATACGCATGCGTCAATAAAGGCAAAGAAGGGTAAACTGCCATTGCTCCATCGCGACACAAAACTGAGATGATGCCGCATGGATTCGATCCATGAATCGATCTCGCGAATTGTGAGAATGAATTTGCTTCCGGGAAATTCCTGATCCAGCTGCGGATAAAAAGGAACCACCGGTGTATCCACAACTCCCTGAAACCTGTTCAGGATCGAAAGCTTGTAATTTCCACTCTTCAACTCGCTCAAAGTGGCGTTGTCCGAAGGACAATGAATCGTCTTCACTCGGAGTAAGTTCAAAGCCCGTCCCAGGCTGGCAGTGCCGGTTTTACTGAGGCCGATTCCGAATACTTTTTGATGTGGAGAGAGCATCAGACAGCCTTTGCGTAAATAACGATGTCGTTATTCGATGCCAGACAGTGAAAGTTTCTTTGCAGATGAGAGTGGAGTTCGGGAAAATATTCGAACCACCAGAAAAATGGCCACAGAAAAACAAGAAATCGAGTTCCATTTTTTGTGATTTGGTCAATTTCCTGAATCGCATCTTGATCATTTTCGGGGGCGCCCCAATCGAGGCCTGGAAGACCGGTGAAAAGAGCCGGAGTCACATTGCCGACTTTCCCACGCCCAATCAGGATGAAATTGGATTCAGGAGGAAGAATGGATAACGCCCGTTTCAGCGCGGCATCCACGCGATCCATATCGTCCCATTTTCCTTCTGTTTGATTCATCGAAGGAAACGGAATGTCCGGAATGGGAAAACCGAGAAACGGACAGAGTTTTTCCCATCCTTCCCCTTTGCAAACATCGATCGCCAAAAGATCATCCGGCCGATGTGCGAAGTATTCGGTGACATTGCGAAAGTGCGTACGGTATACATAACGAAAGCGATCCTCGTTGAAATCGATCGTTCCAAATACGCAGGCGCGAATGAATTCAATGAACGCGTAATGTTCCCCCAACCATCTTGCAGAACGCCGCCAGTGATTCTCCACGGACCTGATCCAGGAATCTTCCTCTCGAATCGTCAGAATGAATTTGCTTCCGGGAAATTCCTGATCCAGCTGCGGATAAAAAGGAGCAACTGGAATGTCTGCGGCCCCTTGATACTTCCGCATGATCGAGAGCTTGTAGTTTCCGTTTTTCAAATCTGAAAAAATTTCCTCCCCACATGGATAGTGAATGGTTGGAATTCCCAGAAGATTTAGCGCTCTACAAAGACTCGTGGTGCCGGTTCTAGCGAGTCCGATTCCAAAAACTTTTTGATGCTTCTCCAGAGGGCTATTCATGAAACTCAAATACCAGATAGGACGCTTTTGAAGCGCCGTGGTTCTCCATGCCGTGTGGTTCGTTCGCATGATAAAAAATCACGCTGCCTGGTCCGGCTTCCTGATCCAGCGTGTTTACTGTTCCTTTCAGCACAACGATTGCAACATGGTAAGGATCCCTGTGCGCAGGATATCCTGTTCCAGGATGGAGAACTGAAAAATGAGCGTGCAACTTTTCCAGGTACAACGTGGGTTGATGAAACATTCGAATCTGTCTGAATCCCTGCCGGTTCCACTTTCTTCCTTCCCATACGTGAAATGTGGATGACTGTAAGCGCTCTTGCTGATCGGGTCGAGGCGACCCCTCCCATTTGAACATAAGATACATCGCGCGGCCAGGACCTGCATTGCGAATGGTATGGCGCTGGTAAGCGGCGTGATACACGAAGGATCCGGGACCGATCCGCTCTTGTGTTGTTTCCTGGTTCTCGTTCACACGAATAATTTCCACTTGACCTGACAGCACAAGAAATAACTCTTCTTCCGGATGCTGATGGGGCGGATGCGGCGTCTTCTCCTCTTCGAGCGTGGATACGTGGCAATTGAATTTACTCAATGCTCCGATTCCGCTTCTGGAAATACTGGCGCTTTTCCAGCCTGGTTTTTTGTTCACCCATGACAACGATTCGATCTTCTGGATCCAGTTCGGCCACAACGGGTTTGGTTGTGCAGGCGATGCTATCTGATTGAATCCAAATCGATCGGATCCGTTGATCAGGATGCAGGGAGTCCTTTCATCTGAAAACTGAAAAGGCCATTCATAACTGTGTTGTCGTGGCAGACGGATGGTCTTGTCGGGCGAAGCGTATTGCAAAAGGAGTGCGACACGTGTTCCTTCCTGCATCGTGTTCTGGGAAAAGTGCCAGAGATTCCCATCCATGACCAACGCTTCTCCATCATGCATTTCCATTCGCACCAATTGACTTTGGGAATTCCGCTGCTTTCCCCACTGAAGAATATCTTCGCTTGTTACTTCGCACCGCTTTTTGCCTGCACCATGAGCGACTTCCTGCAGAGTGCAGCCAAACGTATGAGAATGAGAAAGAAGTTGAAGTCCGGTTTGTTCATTTGTTCTTTCGAGTCCGATCCACACATTCACCGCCTTACCCGAATCGCCGGAGCATTCGATATCGGTATGCCATGGATGTGCGGAACCGGCATTTCTATGAATGATTCGCGCGCCCCATAGAAAAATATCTTCTCCGATTAATTCTCGGACCAGATCGATGATGTCAGCTCTGCATGCGATCTCATAGAAGCCATAATTCACCATTGCGTTTCCCTTATACACACCGGATCCGCTATTTCGAAGATAGAGCGCCCGCCTGCATTCTTCCCGGTTTAAGATCGGAATGGGGCCGGCAAAACCTTTCTCCGAAAACTGGCTGGAAAGAGCCGCATCGATATTCACAATGCTATTGTAGGACGAAAATGAGCTCGCGCCCTTCTAGATTCCCAGGAAGCGGTTCAGCAGCGCGGGGAATATTCCGCGACTCAACAGGTGCACGATGACATTGTGTTCTATGCAATCTTCAATCGGAAGCAGTTCCACCATTGGAAATCCTGCCATGTTCTCCGCTTGTTGCCTGTCTTTCTTACATTCTTTGCCGTACACGATGATGGCTCTTGGACACTTTTCCGCATGCGCATATAGCTCGCGCAAGTCGACCGCGTACTCGGGAGCATTTTTTAATAGCCGCGACATTTTGGATTCGACACGGGTTCCTGTGATGGACTCGATCGCAAGATTGGTCACGCCTCCAGTGCATAGTGTGGCCGTTGCTCCGAGATTCAGACCGTAATGGAGCGCAGCGAAAACACCGGAAGAGTTTCCAAAAGTGAAAATCTCTTTTGCGCCGAGACGTGAAATCAATTCCCTTAAAGACTTCATCGTTGTTGCGCGATCGGGTCCCAGCGAGGGATAACCAAGACCGCCGGCCGATTTCTGGAAATCACGAAGGTAAATGAGACTGACCGGCAGGCGTCCCAACCAGAGATGCATCAGGCCCAGTGGCAAGCCGAGGCGCTGCATATGACCGCAGAACGCAATCAGAACTTTGTCGCTGCCGGGACGTTCAACGATCTGTAAATCTGCTTCGAAGTTGTCGGAGAAGTTCAGAAGCGGCAACGGACCAGCCGGAATGTTGTCAAACACTCCTGTCATCGATGCCGCATATCTTAAGGATGGATATGCTGCATGCAACTGGCGCACGGAGAATTCAAGCACATCCAGCCGGCCTTGCCATACAAGAAACTCGCACGCGAGAACCCAGTGATTCACGTTTGCCTTTTCGAATGCGGGTTGATCTTTCTTTTGAAAAGCATGCTCGAGTTGGGTTGCAAGCTGCGCATATGGTTCAAACCATCCTTCTCCGGTCATGCATTCTCCTCTTGCTGCGAAACGATCCATGCCGCAAGACCGCCTATGGTTCCGCTGGTCGCCAGCACAACATCCGGAGAAATCTGAAAACCGAATGCCTTTTCTATTTCCACGGCAATCATGGATGCGTGCAATGAATCACCGCCGAGTGAAAAGACCGTATCTTCAGAGGAAACATCAGATACATCCAGCACGCGCTCGAATATTGCGGCAAGTTGGGACGCTATCGCAGAAGGAGCCTGAGGAACAGCCCACTCACGAGCGAGATCCAGTTTCTGTAAACTCTCGCGATCGATCTTGTAGTTTGGCAGCAGCGGCATCGAATCCAAAATGTATATCGCAGCAGGAAGCATGTATTGCGGAAGTCTATCCGAAAGTTCCAGCAAGATTGAGTCCGATGTTAGTTTTTGATGTGCGCACACCGTGATATAGGCCACAATGGCCAGCGCTTCACCATCTGCGCGATGGCATATAAGAACAGCAGCATCATCCACGCCTTGGATTTCGCGTAGGGTTGCTTCAACTTCGCCAAGTTCAACGCGATAGCCACGCAACTTCACACGTTCATCGCCCCGTCCCAGAAACTCCAGCAGTCCATCCGGTCTTCGCCGCGCAAGATCTCCGGTGCGAAAAGAGCGAATTGTTTTGTCATCCGGATCACACTGGAACGAACCAGCGGTCGATTCTGGATCCTTCCAGTAACCGCCGGATAAATACTGGCTTGTCACGATCATTTCGCCGGCCTGTCCATCCGGAACTTGGTTTCCCTCTTCGTTGATTAGAGTAATCTTGCGATGCGGGAGATCACGTCCGACTGGCACAAGCGGTCCGATGCTTTCCCGATCCCCATTGACCACCCACTGAGAGATGGCCGTTGCGCATTCAGTGGATGCCATAGCCACCATCAATTTTGCATGCCCGGGGAAGCAACGGCAGAAGCTTTCCACATCGCTCCATACGACCCGATCACCCGCGAGATGAACCCACCGGATGCTTTCGAAACGCTCTCCCGGTGGAAGAGCATTCACCAGATGACGGAAGAGTCGTGGCACTGCATTCAGCACGGTGATGCGTCGGTTGCGAATTGCTGCGACAAGACCCGAAGCGCCCAGACGGCGCGGCGCCATCACATGCAGAGCAGCGCCGGTCAGCAATGCCGGCAACATGCAACGCACAGCAGCAGCTACGCTCGGCGAATGAACAAGCGCGACGCGATCTTCGCATGTGATACACGCGGCATCGGCGTAATCAGCCGCAACGAAGACTGCGTTTGTGTGAACGAAAAAAACACCTTTGGGTTTGCCGGTTGTTCCAGAAGTATAAATAATGTAGCTCAAATCATCGGGATTCGGTCGTGAAGGCAGCGAACCTGTTGAAGCGTTGTCAAGCGAATCGAGATCAATGACCGGCACACCGGACGGCGCCAGCTCTTGCGCAAGAGAAAGCAGGTTGCCGGATGAAATCATCGCGATCACTCCAGCATGAGCAGCGATCTGACGGTTCCGTTTTAGTGGAAAACTCGCGTCCAAGGGAACATAAGGGCGCCTTGCTCGCAATACTCCAAGCAGGGCAGCCGGGAAACGTGTTTCCTGATCCAGCAGAACTCCCACCGGTCCTCGTTGAGAACCTGCGGTCGCATGAACCACTGCTGCAATTCGTTCCACCAGCTTTGCCAATTCGGCATAAGTCAATTGAAGCGAGCCATCATCAATCGCGGGCCGATCGCCATGCTCCGCAACCACTTCCTCAAAGCGATCAATCACCGATCCTTTGAGCCACGATTCGCTAACTTGATCAAACACTTTGTATTTTTCTCCCCGCTTGTGTTTCAATTATTTCGCATAAATCAGGAAGCGAAATGAAAAATCGCGCTGGATTGCAATGAATTGAATAATCGCGTTACATTTGTACAATGAACGGTGATTACGCGCAAACCAACATTCAGCTTTACAACCAGCTTCGTTCGGCCGGTTATTCTGACGATGAAGTTGCCCGGATCCACCAGTCATATGAAGTCGCGATGGATTTGTTCACAGGCGTTTTCTCCCCTTCCGGAAAACCTTTTCTCAATCACCTCGTAGGCACAGCAAGCGTCCTGTGCTCCCTGCGTGCAAGAGCGGCGCTGATTGCCTCAGCTCTTCTTCATGCGGCTTACATCCACGGTGACTTTGGCACTCCTGAAAAAGGGATGACCGATGTGAATCGCGAATATCTCAGAAAAAACGTCGGAGAAGAAATTGAAGAGATTGTTTTCCGTTATACGAATTTGAAATGGAATCCGAAACTCATTCCTCAAATATACGCAAGCATCGATACGCTTACGGAGATCGATCGTGAAGTCGTCCTGATGCGAGTGTCGAATCAATTCGAAAGTCTTCTGGATCACGGCATTCTCTATCGTCATGACTCGCAGCTTCGCAGACAATCTCTTGAGCGTTCATCAGCCGGTTTGATACAGATTGCGAACAAACTGGGAGCTCCTTTCCTCGCTGCAGAATTAGGGAGAATTACAGAGACAACCCTTTCGATTCAAATTCCGGTGGAAATGCTCAGTACCAGAATTAAGAAAAAGGCTTTTCTTCACAAACCTTTCTCTGATCGCGAAAAGGAATAGCGATGTTATTGGAAGGATTTTTCGAGAAATTCGGGTAACACTTTCCGGTAGTCGAAATATTCTTCAGCAAGCCGGCGGGCAGCCCTGGAATGTTTTTCGTAGTTTCTGTTGATCTCTTTGATCCCTACAACAGCTTCCTCGAATGACTGGAACGAAAGCAAGCCTTCACCAGCCGGCAGAACTCTTTCAAAACCTGTGCTTTGTGCGAGTACAGGCTTTCCGCTTGCAAGATAATGAGTGGAGCGTTCACTGAACCAAGCGGAATTTGATTTTACATATGCATGTTTTGCGATGCCGAACTCAGCCCGCGAACGCTCAATGAATTTTTTGTATTTTTCCAGATCACCGATTTCCTCTCCTGGAATGATGTTCCAACCTTTCTGTTTCAAATTGTGAATTTCTTTCGAATTGGGATGCCAGTTTCTCATTACAATTTCGAACTGCTCTCCTGTTGACGCTGGCAAATCAGCGTAATGAGGGAATTCAGCGTATTTGGACCGGTACCATTCTCCCCGATACTGCAGATCGGAATTGCCGGTCCAGGAGCCGACACTCGTGAAACCACTACAGTCCGGATGTTGATGGTTCTCAGACCAGTAATCCAGCACAACAGGCGGAAGGATCGGTTGCCACGGGATACCGCTGACCGGAATTGTGCAGTATTGTGTTCCGATGTTCAGTCCCCTGGTAAAGAAAACATCATAGAGCTCGAACTTCAAATCTGCTTTGTATTCCGAATGCCAGAGCTGAGTGTAGACAGGATCTACATCCACATAAACTCGACGTTTAAAAGCTCTGAGCAAGGAATCGGTTTTCAGATGTCCGGAAAAATTGATCAATAGATCTGCGTCATGGCTCAACTCCCTAAATGTTTTCATCGAAAGACCACAGGTATCTTCACCGGCGTTATAAATCTGGCAAGAATTTTCAGACAATCCGAAGTATTCCATCGTATAGCGAAAGCGCTCCGGATGCAGGCTTTGACTGTAGGGAGAAACTTTTCCATCCGCGGATCGACACCAGTCCGGTCCGATCTCTTCCATCCAGTAGACATCATGACCGAGCCGTTTCAACCCGATTGCGAACTGCATTCTGTACCAGACTGATCCAGGCGAATAAACATACTGAGAAATGAGTCCGGCCAGAAATATTTTCATATCTTCAATGGAGTTCCAGGATGATGAGTTGATCTGTTCTTGCAATGCAATGCGAATGCAAGTTTATGTAACGATTCCAATCATGGTAATAATCAAACCACCAGAAAAATGGAAAGAAAAACACAAGATGACGAACACCTTTACCGCGCAATTCCTCCACTTCTCGAATCGCCTCTTGGTCATCGGATGGGGATCCCCAGTCAATACCATTCCGGTTCTCCACCGGTAGAACTTCTGGAATGTTGATTCCAAGCTTGCCGGAACCTATCAGAGCGAAACGTAATCCGGACGGAAAATGCGCTTGCAGGCTTGCGGCTGCCGAATCAAGCGCTTCCGCCCACTGCCGGTTTCCTGAAGCTTGATTACGATTCGGAAACGGCTGATCCGGTGGCGACAATCCAAGAAAAAGGCAAAGTTTTTCCCAGCCGTCGCCGTTGCAAATATCCATCATGAGAAAATCCTCCGGACGATTTTCAAAATGCTCTCTTACATTCCTGCAGTGCGTCTCATAAACAAACCTGAAGCGATGCTCCTGAAACTGTACGGTTCCGTAAACCGCCGCCCGGATGAATTCGATAAACGGATAGGCTCCACCGGTCCAGCGTTGCGCAAGATTCCAATGCTTTTCCACTGAGCTGATCCAGGAATCAGGATCACGAACAGTCAGGATAAATTTGCTGTTCGGATAGATTTTGTCCAGTTGAGCATAAAAGGGGGCGACCGAAATATCCGTTGCACCCTGATATGTTTCCAGGATACTCAAGCGATAGTTCCCACTTTTGAGCTCTTCGAAAGTTTTTAAGTCGGAAGGAAAATGTATGGTTTTGATGCCGAGTAGATTCAGAGCTTCAGCCAGACTCGTTGTTCCTGTGCGGCTGAGCCCGATTCCGAAAATTTTGTTGATCATCATCTAATAAGACTCACAAAAGTTCAAATCGATCAGGCTATATCCAAAGTTTCTGACATCCGTTTCAAGCTCGCTGTATTTCATCCGTTCCGCGGGTGGCCACTGCTGAAAATATTTTGCGTTCAGGTCACTTTGAATTTTCGTTTGAACCGTGTGGTGAGGAAGTTCAAGAAAATCGAGAATGCGGTTGAACTCAGCCACAGGATTGTTCACAAGTGTTTCGTACTTGATAGTGTGAACTTTACTTAAATACTCCTTATCTCTGTCAAATACTTGATAGCAGATGATCCAGTGCTTCAAGAGAGTTTCGATGTCTTCCATTTCCCATTTTTTCATCGCGCAGGATACAGCGACCGGATGTCTCAGGATGACGACAAAGAAAGAATTCGGAAACAGAGTCTGTAAGAATCGGGTGCGAACCAGATTGGGTGGAGATTTTTCCAGAAGGACAGGTTTATTCAAATCCCAGTATCTGGCCCAGTCGTGAAATAAGCGCACGGAGTTTTCTTTCGATGCAACAGAAGACTGTTCATCCAAATACGAATTCGGATCGAATCCGAACCTTCCCGGCCCACCATAGGCACGAGCCGGCTGGAACACCGTTTGAAGAAACTGTCCTTCATCCTCATAAACTCCTGTGTTTCTGAAGCCGCTGATCATCGGATGATCTCTCAGCGATTGAAAAAGAATGGAAGTGCCACTCCTGTGAAGACCGCAAATGAAAACAAATTTCTTATCGTTCGGCATCTCGGTCATGGGATGAATTCAACCCTTTTCAGCTGCGAATACAGATGCAGACAGGATTCTGGAATATCATTCATCGCTCCATGCGCGTAATGCTGTAGCTGTTTCGAAACAAAATTACGAATTCCGGTAGTATTTGGATTCAGTCCAAGCAACGCAGCCATTGCGGCTACTTTTTTACAGTAAGTTTCCGGCTCATCGAGATCATATCCAACCACAGGGAAGTCATCCATCTTGTGGAGTCGAAGCAACCGTTGATTGTAATGAATCCACAGCTGGAATCCTTTTTCCAGCGGCAAAGAGTTTCTTTTTTGTAATGAGATTGCAACAGCCAGTGGGTGGCGGAAGGTTCCTGCAAGCTGAAAGGATTCTGCTGCTGAGAACCACGCTTCATCGATCAAAAGTATTCTGGGATCCTTGATTCCTGAAAGATCGCTGGATTCGAAAGAAGAAAGGTGACCTGCGATTCGTTTCTTGTGTTCTTCCTGAATCACAATCTTTTCCGGTGGTTCATGCCAGCTTCCTTTGTTATCCGCCAGAATTCGATCATTGATTCGCCAGACTTTCATGCTTTCCCGGTTGCCGCGCGCGTTGTGCCGATGGGCTTGATTCACTTCTCCCAGATTCAATCCGGATGCTTGCAAAGCTCCGGTCAAACAGCTCGTGCCGCTTCTGTGCATCCCCAGAATAAAAACAAATCGCCGTTTGCGGGCCGTCATGAGGAGTAACAACTCTGAAGCATCGCAGGAAGAGTCTTTTTATAATCGAGATAGGTTTCGGCGAAATCACGCGCGGCTTCGCAATGACCTGCATAGTTACTGTTGATCGAATCAATTCCCTGGATTGCTTCCTCCATATTTCGAAAGCTGAGCATGCCGGCGTCGGCAGATAAAGAATCTTCGAATCCCGTAGACTGTGCCAGGACAGGTTTTCCGCTCGCCAGATAATGGGACCACCGGTCACTGAACCATCCGGAGTTTGCTTTCACATATGCATTCTGGGCGATTCCGATTTCCGCACGCGATCTGCGGATATACGACAGATAGCCGGACACATCCTTGATTTCTCCGCCGTTTTTCAAGATCCAGCCGGACGATTTAAGCAACTGAATGCCTTCGTCTTCCGGGCTAAAATCTTTCAATACAACTTCAAATGGTTGCTTGCTTAGCACTGGCAATTCTGCAAAACGTTTGAACTCCTGCCATTTCGAGCTGAACCATTCGCCATCAAAGGAGACATCCCCATATCCACTCCAGGAAGCAATCGTCGTAAATGCGTTCGGCGAAGGATCGATTTCAAATCGCCAGTCTTCCAGCACAACAGGCGGAAGCAACGGATTCCATTTCACGCCACAATCGGGAATGTTTGTTCGTCCGGTGCCAATGTTGAGCCCCACAGAGAGAAAGGCATCATGATTCTTGAAATTCAGATCCTTTCCGTATTCGGCAACCCACAACTGCGTAAATACAGGATCCTGATCTATATAGACCCGGCGCTTTACTCTGTCCAGAATCCATTCTGTCTTGAGATGGCCGGACCAATTCAAAAGCAAATCGGTTTGTCCGGCAAGATCTTTCACGGAACTGAGCGAAAGACCGAAAGTGTCTTCTCCGTGATTGTAAATCTGGCACGAATGGTCCTGTAATTCGTACTGACGAACCACATCTGCGAACAATTGCCGCCGGACCGTATGTTCAAAATCGCAGGGTAAGCCGTTCATATCCACACACCAATCCGGTTCCACTTCTTCCACAAGATATACTTCATGACCAAGCCTGCGAAGTCCTTGAACATATTGCATCCTGTGCAACAGCATTCCCGGAGAGGGATAGGGAAAAGGGGTAATCATTGCTGCGATCAAAATCTTCATGCCCTATCTTTTACTATAATGATATAGCAGTCGATTCCTTGTATGACTCAAAAGAAATATTCAGTGAGTGACCTGCAGCTTTACAGGCGGCTGATGCTGCAAGCGAGACCGTACTGGCCTCATCTCGGTTTGCTTCTCGGCATCCGGCTCATCAGGGCCCCACTGGCGCTGATGAATCCGATCCCGTTGAAGATAGCGGTCGACAGTGTGATTGGAACACATCCGTTGCCTCCCATTATTGACGGATTCACACCCGCTTTCATGCAGGAAACGGATTTCCGGTTGTTGCTGTGGGCTGCCATCTTGCAAATATTGATCGTTCTTGCCTTTCAATTGAAATCGATCGCGGACCACGTTTTCACAACACGTACGGGCGAAGGGTTGAAAATCAATTTCCGGGAAGCCCTTCTGCAGCACGTTCAACGCCTCTCGGTCTCTTTTCATGATACGCGGGGCACTTCCGATTCCATTTATCGCATTCAATATGATGCGCCTGCCATTCAGTCCTTCGTGATTCAAGGGGTCCTTCCAGTCATTGTTTCCACCGTGACTCTTTTCACATTGATCACTGTGGTGCTTGGGATTGACTGGCAGCTTTCTCTGGTGGCTCTTGGAATTTCTCCTTTATTAATCCTTCTCACACGATCCTACAAAAACCATTTTCGCGGCCGCTACAAGTATTTGAAAGAACTCGATTCGAGTGCGCTGAAAGTGGTTCAAGAGGTCCTCACCAGCTTGCGCATCGTGAAAGCGTTCGGTCGAGAGGATGATGGACAGGATCGCTATGTACGGCAGGCCAAACTTGGAATGAAAGAGAGGATCCGCCTTGCTGTTGCGGAAGGCGCATTTGGTTTGCTTGTCAATGTTACAACAGCGATCGGAACTTCTCTCGTTTTGTTTTATGGAATCGTGAAAGTTCAACGCGGAGATATCACACTCGGAGATCTACTGATCATTTCAGCATACTTGAGTCAGCTTTACGGCCCCTTGAAAAGCGTAAGCAACATGGCCGCAACCATTCAGTCCTCACTTGCGAGCGCTCATCGCGCATTTGACTTGCTGGATCAACTTCCTGATGTGACCGAAAAAGAAAATCCAAAGCCAATCAAGCGCGCCGAAGGGTTGATCGAATTTCGAAATGTGTCTTTCTCCTATGACAGTGTTCCTGCGCTTAAGGATATTTCTTTCCGGATCGAGCCGGGCACGCGCGTGGGACTTGTCGGTCGGACCGGCTCCGGTAAAACAACCCTCACAAACCTGATGGTTCGATTCTATGATCCTTCAGCAGGGCAGATTCTCCTGGATGGCATCGATCTTCGTGACTTCAAACTCGCCGATTTGAGAAATCAATTTGCGATCGTTTTACAGGAGCCGATCCTGTTCTCCACAACCATTGCGGAAAACATTGGTTATGGACGTCCTAAAGCAACGTTCGATCAGGTCGTGGCTGCCGCCAAAGCAGCGAACGCTCATGATTTTATTGCTTCTCTTCCTGATGGTTATGAAACTGTGGTTGGAGAACGAGGGATGACCCTCTCCGGCGGCCAGCGGCAAATCATCTCCCTGGCAAGAGCCTATCTTCGAGATGCGCCGGTCATGATTCTGGATGAACCGACTAGCTCAGTGGATCTGGAACTGGAAGCATCGATTCTGGATGCGATGGAGCGTTTGATGAAAGGAAGAACTTCCATCTTGATTGCTCATCGCCCGACCGCTCTGAAGGACCGGGAGCTTTACCTTTACCTTGAGGGCGGGCGCCTGGTAGAAGCGTCTTCCGAACCTCCCGCGTATATGATGCAAAAGCTCTATGAGCCTTAATGTTTTTCTTGCTGCGAAAACCATCCATTATCCGCAGGGTGGAGGGCATCTCTGGGTTTATTTAAACTGGGCATTATCGCTGAAAGCGGAAGGATGCAATGTTTACTGGCTGGAAACTGTAAAGCCGGGGGCTCCACCCGAAAGAGTTGAATCTCTGTTCGAATCCCTGAAATCGCGACTCGCCCCTTTTGGTTTTGGTGAAAAAGTATTCGTCATCGCTGATCATGATGAATCAGCAAGCCTTTCGGATGGTCCTGATCCGAAAGATTTGATCATCGACATCAACTATAAGGTTCCTTCTAATGTAATAGGAGAGTTTCGTAAATCGGTCCTGGTTGATATCGATCCCGGTCTCAATCAGATGTGGCTTAGCAGGGGCCGCATGCATTTTTCGCCTCATGATTTTTACTTTACGATCGGCGAAACCGTTGGAAAGCCGGATGCAATTTTTCCAGATGGAGGACTTCGCTGGCACTATACACCTCCACCTGTTTATCTGCCCGCATGGCCTGTTGCAGCCGCGGACTCATCAGCTCCTTATACAACGGTTACGCACTGGTGGGGAGATCTGATGGAAGTCAACGGCACAAGCTTTTACAACGGGAAACGAACCGGTTTTTATCCGTATCTTGAGCTTCCACGGCATACTTCCCAACCACTGGAGCTTGCTATTTTCTTAACGACAAAAGAAGCTGATGAGAAGGACCGCATCGCTTTTTCAAAAAACGGCTGGAGAATTGTGAATTCTCATGAAGTTTCATCCACTCCGGAGAATTACGCTCGTTACATACAGAACTCGCGTGGAGAATTCAGCTGCGTAAAGCCATCTTGCATTCATCTACAAAATGCCTGGATCAGCGATCGCACGATCTGCTATCTGGCAAGTGGAAAACCCGCGATTATTGAACACACCGGACCGAGCTCTTTTCTGCCGGATGCGGAAGGTCTTTTTCGTTTCCGGAATTTAATCGAAGCGGCGCAGGCGCTTGAAACAGCTTCTGCAGATTACAATTCGCAATCCCGCCTTGCACGCGCGCTCGCAGAAGAATATTTTGACGGCCGGAAAATTGTCAGACGCATGCTGGAAACTGTGTTGTGATTTTCAAATCGATGAAAAAGAAAGTGGTGGTGACCGGCTACATGCTGCGCTGTCCCATCTCCGGCGTGATCTGGCAGCATCTTCATTACATTATCGGTTTTCAGCGCCTCGGATTTGAAGTCCATTATCTGGAGGATGCCGGCAAATTTCTTTATGACGCTGAAACCGTTACAGCAAGCGACAATGCTGCATCTATCGTCCGAATTGCTGCAAGACTTGCGGAGCAATATCAGTTTTCCTGGGGGCTCCGTTTTTCCTTTCAGGATCCGCCGCAGACTTTCGGCTGCGATCCCGGCACGTTCGAAGACACGATCCGGACGGCGGACGCGGTCTTCAACATCTGCGGAGTTCAGGACATGCCGGAGTTCCTGAAAACGAACTGTCTGGTTTATGTGGAAAGCGATCCCGGGCTGGAACAAATCAGACTTGCGAAGGGAGATGAAGAAACGCTTCATTATTTGAAGGCGCATCATTTTCATTTTACGTTTGGTGAAAAGATCGGACGTCCGGATTGTCCTGTTCCGTTATCGAACGGAATCCAGTGGAGGCCCACACGCCAGCCGGTTGTTCTGGATTTCTGGAAAACCGGGACGCTGCTGGAAAGCGTTTCAGGATTGAGATTCACGACCATTTCAGGTTGGAGACCAAAAGGAAAAGATGTGAAATGGCAGAATGAAACGTACTACTGGACCAAACATTTCGAATTTCTAAAATTCTCGCAGGTTCCGCGTGCGGTGAAATCGAACGTGCCGATCACATGGGAACTCGCAATTGCTTTGATGCAGGATCCGTCAGGCCGCGCGACCATGGAAGAGAACGGATGGAAGCTTGTTCGTCCGCACGGCATTTCCGTTCATCCGGAAGAGTACCGGAAGTACATTTTTGAAAGCGATGCCGAGTGGACAGTCGCCAAAGATCAATACATCCGCTTCAACGCAGGATGGTTCTCGGACCGTTCCGCGTGCTACCTCGCCGCCGGAAGGCCGGTCATCACGCAGGAAACAGGTTTCAGCGATATCCTTCCGGTTGGAGAAGGTCTTTTTTCCTTCCGGACCATGGCTGATATTCAAGCTGCGGTCGACCAGATTCTTACGAACCCTGCAAAACATTCGAGAGCCGCGCGCGCAATCGCAGAAGAATATTTCAACGCGGAAAAAGTCTGCCAAAAAATGACCGACGAAATCGGTTTGTAGCAACAGAAGAAATTTGCCCGAAACACTACAATTGCAGTGCGTATCCTACTTTAAAAAAGAAAGTGCGCTGCGTTTGTGTCCGCGGAATGGTAATCGTTTCCAGATGATTGTCCGAGTAGCCGATAAACAGAACCGTTCTCGGATTGATTTTGTACGTGGCAAGCAATTGACTGAACAGAGTTTTTGTGAGCGGTTCTACAGGGATCGTATAAAGATCTTCATTCTGTTCCAGATCCGTGTATTGCAGGACGACTCGGAAAAACAAGCGCCTGTTCACGTTGTAAAGCAAACGTAACTGCGTCAGATTTGCCGTAAAAAGAGTCTCGTTTTCAATCTCCAGTCTTTCGTATGTATGACTCAAGTCGATAAAAACATGCCGGCCGATTCTGTATTGAACATCGGGAGCCAATCGCACGATATCTCCTTTGCGAAGATTCACAAAATCCATTTCATTTCCAAATGTGCTGAAGAAAAACAAAAAGATATCCTTTTTCGGATTGATCTGAAATGTCGTATTGATAAAAATTTCATCAAAAGTTTGAGTCCCGAAAACGCGCCGGCTCATACCGGGACTGATCGAGATGAGCGACTGCAATGGTCCGCCGTATTCAAATGTGGCCTGGCCTCCCTCTTCCAGAAGATTCCCAGCCTGATCGGTGCGGTAATGACCATCCACGGAGATCGAAAGGGATGTGAACCAGTCATCTTTTTCAGGCACAAAACGATATCCGAGGGAGGCGAAAGAGGAGCGCAAATCCACGCGCGGCACGAAACCCATATCCGCGCGAAAATCTGCGCCGACATCGCGGTACTGAGCCGAAAAAAACCAGTTCCGCGACGAATGACTGAACGCCGCCTGGAACGCTCGATCTGAAAAGGAACCATCCGGTTGCGAGAATCTTTGCACAACAACGTCCGGATAATCCGTTTGCGATCCGAGCAGCTGCAGCCGGATCGTATTGGATGCGCTGATCCGTAACTTTGCATCCACATTGAAAACACGGTTGTAATAATCGGTACCTTCACGATCGGTGAAAAGAAAACCGACAGCCGAATCTGTGCCGATGTCTCTCCGGTATCGAAAGATCGAATCGATCGATTCTTCATTGAGCGAAGTGGTGGAGGAACCTCTCGGACCGGGCAAAAGAAGATTTGTAATTTCATCGTATGCCGTTAGAAAGCCTGCCGCGTTTCCGCCGCTCTTTCCTGTCAACTTAACGCCGGCCACAGGGTCAGCAATGTTGCGGGTAAAAACTATTTCGATGGGTGTGTCAAACAGATCATCCCCTTCCAGAAAAAACGATCTTCTTTCAGGAAAGGAAAGCGAGAATTGTTTGTTTACATCCAGCCGAGCAACATCCGCTTCCACATTGGAAAAGTCCGGGTTCGCAGTTGCGTTCAACGTCCAGTTTGGAGCGAGACCCCAGATCGCCGATAGACCCGCGTCGGTTGAAGTCGCGCCATCGAAATCATCGATCGATAAATCCAATTTTCTTTCCTGCCGGCTCGCAGTTAAAGTGGGATCCAGTTCGATATTATTTCCCGGAGTAATTCCCTCAAATCCGGTGATTTTGGAAACTTGACAGAGCGAGCAGGCGAGATTCCTGTCCTGTGGGTTCAAAGCAAACGTGTAGCGCCGTTCCCGCGGATAGATGCGAACAAGATCGAATCCCCACGTTTGTTGTCCCGGTGTGTTGGGAAAGCGAATGGAGCGGAAAGGAATCGCCATTTCAATCACATAGCCATCCGCGGTAATTTTGCCTGCCGAATCCCAGATCGCATCAAATGAGTTCCTTTCCGTGCTGGAAACTTCATCTTGAAATTGATCCAGCTGAACGCCTACCGGATTTACAAAAAACTTAAATGCGCGGCGTTCATCGTTAAAAGTATCCAGGACGATTCCAACATGATCATCCGCTGAAATGCGATCTCGATCAGAATACCTGCCGCGGATGGAATCAGGATCAGGATCGAAAGCGATACACCCCACGTAAAGATGCGACCTGTCGTAGGTCAGGTAGCATTCCGTCTTTACGCGCGCCTCAATATTTTCGGCAGGACGCACTTCATAGGGGAGACTGATCACGGTTGCCTGGTTCCATTCCGTTTCATCCAGAACGCCGTCGATTTTTATTTCGTTCGTTCCAGAGCTATTGATCCAGAATTTTCTCTTGCTGCTTTTCTCAATGGCTTCAGAAAGAACGGGCTGAACAAGAAGGATCGCACTGACTAACGCAAGCCCAATTCGCAACATAATCGACAAGCTGGAATTATAGGACACAGATCGGATGAAATCATCCGCCGGAAGAAATCATCCCCACACTTCAGCGAGAAGATTTCTATGCTGCTCAATATCGCATTTTCTGGAATTCTCCAGACCGGCAAGCCTCATCTCTTCCGGATAAGGAGCACTGAGAATTTCCGGTAATTCCTCAATCGACTTGAATAGAAATCCTGCTCCGCCAAGATACTCCAACTGTTCCTGTCTGCGGTCCGGAAGCTCCTGCCAGCAAACGCCGATGCCGCTTGCTTGCGCTTCCGCGATGGATGCGGGGAACCCAACCTTATTGATGTGCGGATGGGATGGGTAAACCAGCCAATCATATTGCGGATAGATGTCCGGCATGTCATCCGGATCGGCGTATGTGATGCGAACGGGATTTCCGACGCGTTCGTTCCGTTTCTGCATGTCCGCGAGTCGATGTCCTTTCGCGTACAAATCGAATTCGAAGCCGTCCCCACGCATCCGCGCCGCAAGATCAATAAAATCGGAATGCGCTTTCTTTCGGGTGGAAGGGCCGGTACACAGAACGCGACGCGTTGGCGGGCGCCGTTCCGGTTTGTAGAAACGCGCGAAATTGATTACCGGCCAGCACGCAACAACTTTCTTGGCATCAAGTCCCCTCTCAACAAGCCGGCTGGTAAACGCAGGAAAGGCCAGTATTCTTTTGCACAAAGAGCTGCTGGAAGCCTCGCAGAACGCCCTGATCTTTTCTTCCGGTTCGGAAAGCATGTCCATCGAATGAGTACGGATCGTAAAAGGGATGCCGTGCCGGTCGGACAGGTACCGCAACAAAACAGACAGGCCAAAGTAGTGGCAGTGCAGAAGATCAGGTTGAAACTCCTGGATGACCGCCTCGACTTGCCGAATGAATTCTCTTTGAGTAGGGCTGCTGAAAGACGGATCCACTTTGTTTATAGGACCGTAAACCAAACAGGAATCAATATATTCAATCAGCTGGTAAGGAAATGGATCTCTCCGCGGTTGAACCGATTTTTTGTAGGTGATGATGCAGATGTCGTAATCCCGTTTGAGGCTTCGAATCTCTTCATGCATGTATGTTTCTGAAAAGTTCGGATATCGAACGATGAAATACAGGATTCGAAGGCGACGTTTGGTTACCCCTGGCTTGGTGTTCACGCGGTCCCCAGGATTCTGATTATAGCTCAACCTGAATCGCCGAAATTAGTCAGCCGAAGATGGCCACCGGGCGAAGAAAGACTGAGGTTTATCTACAGATCGCGTAGTGGAGATTTAACAACAGAAGCCGTTTTAGATCTGCGCGTGCACCCGGACCGCAAACGTCTTGCGCTTTGGATTGCATTTGATTCCAAGGAGTTGTGGGTAATGAAAAATTTCTTGCCCGAATGATATTAGGATCCGGGCGGTAAAAGAGGCCAACAAACGGACTTAGATAGCCTTTTTGTCGGCCCCCTCTCAATGTGAACTTTTAATCGTCGCAGTTGCAGTTTCCAATCGGGAGCGATGTGGTAAAGTCGCCATGGGTTTGATGATTCTTAGGGAAGGCGTTCTGAGAAACCTCAATCACCACAGTATCCCCGACCGTGCCGCATGTGTCGAATAAATCATCAGCCTGAATGAAGTGGCAAATGCGCACTTTACCAAGCGGTGCTTGGATCTCAACTGGCGCCGAGTTCGGCGAGGAATTTACGTTGCCACTAATGCCCGCAACTGGGTTTTCGAACGTGTTTTCGCCACTTTGACTGCATCCGAGAATCACGGCGATGGACAAAAGTCCAAACAATACGAAAACAGACTGTTTTTTCATTGTCACCTCCTGGAGACAGGATACTTGAAGTGGTGAGACGAGTCAAGATCATAAGTGTAACATCTGTGTGATTCTAGAAGTCGGTCGAGCCGTTATGGTTCGTGTCCTAATTGCTTTCCTGAGGGGGTTGGACCGGAATGCTTTAGAATCCAAGGATTGGTTCGCCACAGATCGTAGTGCAACCCGGCTGCTCTGACTTCATCAAACCTAATGCAGCCCTACGCGGAGCCTCCGCCTTCGTCTCTCCGGAAAGTTTCATCAAGTTTTGATGGAAATCGATCATCAATTTTGTGGTTGCCGCTGAGTCTACTTGCCACTGACTGACTACAGTAGTGTGACGCATCACTGCTTCTATCGTCCCATCCGTCTGAGGAGTCGTTGTCGCGCTGACTTGCGCAAATTAATCACTTGCTGGCGGGTGATACCGAGCCGTTTTCCAATGGATAAATCATCCAAAGGGAGACGTTTCCACAAGTCGTCAAAATCACCGGGATTCATTTCCAGAGTATCGGCAATTTGATCAAGAGTTGCGATGCCCATAAGAGGAAACAAAACGAGAGTTCCGCGCCCATGATGGTCCTTCAGGTGCAGCAATAGCACCGTACGTTGTCTGGCAGGGAGGAGGCAAATCTCTCTCCAGAGTTTTTCGAAGTATCTTCGTCGATCCAAATCTTCATCAACCGGTCTGCAGCCGGCAGCTAACGCTTCGGCTGTTTCTAGTCGTACATTCAATTGCCTCATCCATTCGCGCGGCCGGTCGGCGACCAGGTTGACAAGCGCATCCAGTTCGATCGGACCTTTCGCAGCGCGCAGGATGTTTTCCAGCGCGTTTGCTATATTGCTCTTCCGACTCCCGCTGTGTGTGAATGCTTCACGCATAGGGATTAACGCTCGATCACTGAAGTCTTCACCCAAGTCAGGATTACTGATTTTCTCTTTACGGTTCCGCCACTCCGCAAGTCCGCAAAGCAATTCATTCTGTTTGTCCTTCCAAAGAGCAAAGCGCTGGTGATGATTCAGAAAATAACGGATCCGGTACTTCAGATGAGCCCGCAGAGGATGCTTTTCTCGCATGTATTCGCAGAACGTGTGGTAGGCAATGGTATGGATCTGGCTTTTGAAATGTTGAATCTGAATTGCTCCCGGATGCGATTTGAACTTGCGCAACTGGGTAAGAACGCGCAAAACAGCTTCGTTGCAGAGGTCTTCGGCCTCTTGCCGGTCGAAGAAATTACTGGAAAGCGATAACTTGCTTCGTATCACCTCGCCAATGATCGGCACAGCATATTCGGATATCAGTTTGTTTAGAGCATCTTCCGACTCGCTTTTGTCCGCATTCAGAAATGGCGCTAACATGGGATCAAGCCGCT
>JAKEFK010000096.1 GCA_022616075.1 bacterium | reverse complement strand
TGCGCCTCGCTCGCGCCTTGCCATCAAGCCTGCGAGCCAGCAGCATATGTCATCATATTTATGGGAAGGGACACTTAGTGCTTGAGCAAAGTTTGAAATCGAACGTTGGGTGAGAGAAAATAACAGTATTGCTTATCTGGCTCCGTGAGTGGACGTCAGGAGGCCGAAATGATCCTGCCAAGGTGGTCGATTTTTATTTCTGCGAGTGCGATTGCACTCTTATTAGTCTTTGATATTGTCTCGGCGCAGGAAGAAGGGGCGCCGATGGTCAGTCCTCTGAAGTCCACCGCTGATACTTGCAAGAGCTGCCATTTGCGCAACTACCAGGAATGGGAACAGTCCTACCACGCCAAAAGCGTGGTTGCTGCGCTTACCTTTCTTAAGAAGTACATCATTACACAAGAGCAAGTAAAGGGAAGGGAACTGAATCGAAACGAGTTAATGGCCTGCATAGGCTGCCACGCGCCGGTAATGCGGTTTGCAGCGGACGAAGACTTCAAACGACTTGCTCATCTGATTAAAAGCGATCAAAAAGAAGCGCTCGCAAGATTGAACGTGGATTGCGTGGCTTGCCACGCTCTGTTCGGCGGTGGTGATCTCCACGCGAAGCCACCTGAAGAGATCGAAAAACAAACCTACTACGGGACTATCAAGAATCCGGTGAAGACTCAACACAACAGCCATTATGCTCCGGTGATGGAGAAATCAGAATTCTGCAAAGGGTGCCACACCTATGCCACCCCTGCTGATTTGAAGCTCGAAGGGGATTGGGACGTAGTCTGCTCCATGACTTATGATAGCTGGGCCGCGGGACCCACAGCTAAGGGAGCAGATGTCAAGCACTGCCAGGACTGTCACATGGAAAAGAAAGACGGCAAGGCGGCCGATGGGGACGATGTTCCCCAGCGGAAAGTCTCCAATCATACCTTCCCTGGCTGGCACGACGCCACCACGCTAAAAAATGCTTCTGAAATCTTTCTTGCCCATAAGCCCGGCACTAAAGATGGCACTGTAACTCTTACTGTAAACATCGATAACAAGGCGGGCCATCGGATTCCGGATACGTGACCATGGGCCGCCAAAGTGGTGCTGGATGTCACCGCAAAAGATTCGAAAGGGTTTCAGGTGTTTGGGGAAACGAAAACCTTCAACATGATCGGCTATACCGAGAAGCATCAAAAAGGAGAGATGACGGTTGATAGCTGGCTGGTTAGCTCGTGGGAGGACAAGGCGCTTCAACCCGGCAAAATGACACTGTCCTTTGAGATCACCGCGCCTGCAGAAGTCACTGATGTCGAGGTGCAAGTTGTATTGAAGTATCATCTTGCCGATAAAGTCTGGCCGATGACTCAGGCGAGTCAAAAAATTCCAGTTCGTCAACGAAGGAACTAACAGAGTGCCGTAGTGCTGAGTGCTGAGTATGGTGGATGAAGAATACATGGCGATGGCGCTGGAAGAAGCGCGCCTGGCTGCTGCAGAAAACGAAGTTCCGGTCGGTGCTGTTCTGGTGTTTGAAGATCGCATCATCGCCAGAAATCACAACAGGATGGTTCAGCAGAAGGATCCACTCGCGCATGCCGAACTCCTTACGATGCAAGCAGCTCTCAAAACTCATCCCGTAAAATGGTTGCTGAATACATCCCTCTACGTCACACTGGAGCCGTGCGTGATGTGCGCTGGAGCTTTGGTATTGGCGCGTGTCAAACGACTTGTCATTGCTACACCGGATCCAAAAGCAGGAGCGTGCGGCAGTATTCTGGATGTAGTTCGTTGGCCTCAACTAAACCATAGAGTGGAAGTGAGCACGGGGCTTCTGCAAAACGAAGCTTCGACACTTCTAAAAGAATTTTTTCAAAAACTCCGATTGAACAACGAAAAAGGGTTAACATAAAAGAATCAATTAAGGAGGTTAGAAAATGTTAGGAGAAAGAATAGGAACAGAGAAAGGCAAAGTTACGGGAAGAAGAGTGCTGAGCAATGATGATTTGACTGTGAGAGTTGAGACATCTCAGGAGGGAGAAGGCCAGATCCTCGGTGTAAAGTACAAATCCATGGCAACGTACTGGTCCATTATGAGAAATATCGGAACGCTGTTTGGAGAGGGACAAGGAGTCGCAATGATGGAAAACGGTGAAACCGCGACCTGGCGAGGACAAGGTGTTGGGACTCCAAAAACGGACGGAGGCGTAAGCTTTCGTGGTGCAATCTTCTTTGAAACGTCTTCCAGCAAGTTATCCGCCCTCAACTCGATGGCTGTTGTGTTTGAATACGAGGTCGACGCGGCAGGAAATTACTCATCGCAAAGCTGGGAGTGGAAATAAGGATTACGGCTCGCTAGGGCGTGTGCAGATACAAAATGTATTCCGCCAGTGCTTCATATTCATGCGGCTCATAGTGAAAGAACGGGGGCATTTTCGAATTGCGTACAAGCGATTGCGGATCGTAGATGTGTTTCTTATGCCATTCTTTCGTGCGAAGCAGCCGGAATGTTAAGTCGGGGGATGGGACTTCCGGCTTCTTACCCCCCTGTCCATCGATTTTATGACAATTCAAACAGGAACTGTTATAGAGAAAATGCGCGCCGAATCTCACCCGGGAAGGGATGGAGGAAAGGAGATCCGGGCGATCCCCTGAAACGATACGCAAAACGGACATCAGTTCTTCCACTTCCTTATCTTTAAAAACAATTTCGCTCCCCAGTTGTTCTTGCATGTGTTGCTGAAACCAGCCAGAACCGGACGGGAACTGGTTTCGCGCTAAGGTCTGCAAGTCCGGGCGATCTCCTAATACAGTCATACTATGGCATTCGAAGCAATGCTGTTTGAGCAAATAAAGTCCACCAACTTCCGAAGGACGCTTGATCCGTTCTGCACGTGTGGTAAGAATTCCTGCGAGCCCCAGAACGGAACGAGGAGGCGTTTCCTGAATTGCTGCATAGGTCAACCACGCCCACGTCGAAATCCCGATCAACAAGAAGGTGATCGCGAAGGACCGGTATCGCAATTCTCTTCTCGGATTTCGATCTATGAAAGGGATCAAAAAAAGCGCAACGGTCAGCAACGCGGGGATAAAGAAAGTGCCCACAACTTCCCACTTTCCTTCAAAATAACGGAGCATCTGGAATAGAAACAGGAAGTACCAGTCCGGGCGCGGAGCGACAGTGGTATCGGATGGATCCGCGGGAGAATCGAGCGGGGCGTACAGTTGCCACGCAAAGAGACAGAGCAGACAGAGAACGAGAAACGCTGCCGCGGAATCCCGTACCATCTGGTATGGGTAGAATGGCGTTTCGCGCGGAGCTTGATCCCCGGTGCGCGACCAGGGCGCCGTGATTCCGAAACGCCGGACCAAAAAGAGATGCACTGCTACTAATAGAATAGTAATAATGGGCAACAGGATGACATGAATGCTGTAGAATCTGCTCAGGGTCATAGCGCCAACAGATTCGCCTCCCCGAATCAGATGGGCCAGCGCCGGACCAATCAGTGGAATGGTGCTGATGATTTGGATCGTCACGGTTGTACCCCAGTAAGAACGCTGGTCCCAGGGGAGCAAGTATCCCGTCTGGCCGAACGCGAGAATGCAGAACAGAAGCAAGAGACCGGCAAACCAGGTGAGTTCCCTGGGTTTCCGGTACGCTGCGTAAAGAAACGTTCGGATCAAATGGAATCCTGCGAACACAACGAGGAAGGAAGCTCCCCAGTAATGCAAACCCCGAAGCCAGGCGCCTCCCTGCATTTGCTCCATCAGAAAACGGACAGAAGGATGGGCTCCTTGCGGCGATGGTGAATAGACAAAAGAAAGAAGAAAGCCGGTCAGAAACTGAAAACCGAGCAAAGCGAGCAGGATCGATCCGAGCACATGTGGCCAACCCACTTTGGCCGGTAAACGTTCATTAAGAAATCGATGCCAACCCGATTTCAATCCGATTCGATTTTCCAGCCAGTTGAACATTTTTAGCTTTTTTTAACAGAAGAACGCAAAGATCGCTAAGATTTTTTAATCTTTGCGTCCTTCGCGATCTTCTGTTCAAAAACTAAATTTTCGAAATTTTGCCGATTCTGATCTGCGTTCCTTCCTTCTTCACCTGAAAACGGTCGAGTGGCCGTGGTGGCGGTCCGGCGATCCGATTTCCTTCTTTATCGAACCTTCCACCATGACAGGGGCAGCGAAACTGTTCGCTTTTCGAATCCCAATCATAAGCGCAGCCCAGGTGTGTGCAGTGCGGTTCGAATACAAGGACCGTTCCATCGGGCTTTTTTCGAACCCAAACATATTCTTCAACGGTATGCACCATCCACCCATCGCGCATTAAACGCGTAAAAGCAACACGCGTGATCTCCTCTTGAAGAGCGTTCACATCACCGATCGGATACGCAGATGCATCCTGAGTGGAAGCAAATGATGCCTGGACGAAACGAAGGAGGGGCAGCGCAAATAATACGGAGATTAGCGCAGAAAAGAGTTGCACAAGGCGGCTCAGGAAAGTTCGTCGTTCCATCATTTATATGAAACCACAGATGAAATCATTTTCAACCGCCAAGACGCAATGACGCCATGATTAAAAATGTAGATCTTTTTTCTTGGCGTTCTAGGTGCCTTGGCGGTTCATTTATGTTTTTAAATTGACACTCAAAGGAGGATTATGATAGCGTGAGTTTTCCCAAAAAACATTAACTCAATGTAAATTCCTGATGACGGTTGAAGCTTCTTCCGACGAACTAAAACGTACTCCTTTGCATGCCGTGCACACTGCTGCGGGGGCCAAAATGGTCCCATATGCCGGCTGGCACATGCCGATCGAGTACACCGGTGTTGTCAGCGAACATGTGGCAGTGCGCACCTCTGCGGGGCTCTTCGATGTTTCTCACATGGGTGAGATTGAAGTTACCGGTCCGGATGCCCTTGCGCTTGTTCAGAGGGTCACCACAAACAACGCAGCAAAACTTGCCCTCAACCAGGCTCAGTACAGCGCCCTGATTTACCCGGAAGGAACATTCGTAGATGACTTGCTGGTTTATCGTTTTGCAGAAAATCATTTTTTCCTCTGCGTAAACGCTTCCAATGCGGAGAAAGACTACGAATATATTCGAAGTCATGCGCGCGGGAATGTGGAAGTTCGCAACACCAGCGATCAATATGCGCAGATCGCTCTGCAAGGACCAAGGGCGATCTCCATTCTGCAGAAGATGACAGCTTTTGATCTACAAAGTGTGAAGTATTACTGGTTCCGCCGTTTGGACCTGGCCGGCGAACAGGTCATCGCGGCCAGGACCGGTTATACAGGTGAAGATGGATTCGAAATTTTTAGCAAGCCTGCGAAAGCCGCTTCCCTCTGGAACCGGATTCGTGAAATCGGAGGGGATCATGTTACTCTCGCCGGATTAGGAGCGAGGGACACTCTTCGACTGGAAGCAAAAATGGTTCTCTACGGCAATGACATTGACCAGACAACGACCGTGCTGGAAGCAGATCTTGAATGGATCATCAAGTGGGATAAGGGTGATTTCATCGGCAGGTCCGCTTTGTGGAATCAAAAAGAAAATGGCCTCGATCGAAAACTCGCCGGTTTCGAGATTTTGGACCGCGGCATCGCGAGACATGGATATGACGCCTTTATCGAAGACAAAAAAGTGGGAGCAGTTACGAGCGGTACCTATGCGCCCTATTTGAAAAAAGCGATTGGTCTGTTGTATCTGCCTGATGAGTACGCAGCGGTCGATCAGGAATTTGAAATTGATGTGCGGGGAAAACGTTTGAAAGCGCGTGTTGTACCAACTCCGTTTTACAGAAGAAAGAAGTAAGGAGCTTCGAATGTATCCAAAAGAATACCTCTATACAAAAGAGCACGAATGGATCAAGAAAGATGGATCTCAAGCTGTAGTCGGCATCACCATTTACGCTCAAAAGCAGCTCGGAGATATCGTATTTGTGGAATTGCCGCAGCCAGGAAAGAATTACGAAGCAGGAAAACCTTTTGGATCGGTGGAATCTGTGAAGGCTGTTTCCGAAATCTATGCTCCTGTTTCTATGGAAGTTGTGGCAGTAAACAATGATGTTGTGCAAAGACCGGAACTGATCAACGAAGATGCTCATGACAAAGGGTGGCTGATCAAAATTAAAGTGAACAATGAAGCGGATCTTGAGGGGCTTCTCAGCGCTGAAGAATACGAAGAGTTGATTTCACAAGATCAGCATTAGAACGATTACGATCACGATCACGATCCACGATTAATAATGAGATACATTCCTGCAACGGAACAAGACATCAAAAAGATGATGGAGGAAGTTGGAGTCGGCAACTTCGATGAACTCTTCTCCATGATTCCGGCCGCGCTCAAATTTCAGGGTCAATTTTCCATTCCGGCAGCCCTGTCGGAACAGGAATTAACGGAACATTTGTGGCAGCTCTCAGCGCGCAATCATCATTTGCTGGAATCTTCTTCTTTTCTTGGTGGTGGCGCTTATCATCATTATTCGCCGGCGCTAGTGGACGCATTGATCAGCCGTGGCGAATTCATGACCAGCTATACGCCGTATCAGCCGGAGATCAGTCAAGGAACGCTGCAAGCAATTTTTGAGTTTCAGACATATATCTGCCAGATCACAGGACTCGATATCGCAAATGCATCGATGTATGACGGAGCTTCTTCGGCTGCAGAAGCGGTGCTCATGGCGCGGCGGGCTCAATCCGGACGCACCAAAGTCCTGCTTGCCAGGTCGGTTCATCCGAATTACCGAAAGGTCATCCGGACTTACACGGCCAATCTACCGGTTGAAATCGTTGAACTGTCTTACGATGCACAAGGCAGAGTGGACTCTGCGGGGCTGGCAAAGCAGCTGGATGACAATACGATTTGTGTTGCAATTCAGTCACCGAACTACTTCGGAGTCGTGGAAGATCAAACGGCTCTATTTCAAGCAGCCAAACAGAGAAGCGTGCTGGGTATTTCGATCGTAGCGGAAGCTTTGTCTCTGGGAATCTTGAACTCTCCGGGAGACTGTGGAGCCGACCTGTGCGCCGGTGAAGCGCAGTCACTGGGCTTGCCTGTGGGTTATGGTGGCCCGTACGTTGGATTTCTTGCTACAAGGCAAAACTTGATGCGAATGCTCCCCGGACGTCTGGTTGGAATGGCAAAGGATCAGAAAGGACGCCGCGGATTCGTGTTGACTCTCGCAGCGCGCGAACAACATATTCGTCGTGAAAAAGCCACTTCAAACATCTGCACCAATCAAGGTTTATGCGCACTCGCAGTAACCGTGTATTTGTCCTATCTAGGCGCAGAAGGATTTCGCAATTTGGCGCTTCGCAATCTTCAGATGGCTCACTATGCGAAAGAAAAACTCCGCAAGGCGGGACGCATCGCTTTTTCCGGACCTCATTTTAATGAATTCGTTCTGGAATTGTCTTCGGATGCTGAAGAAGTTTGCCGGAAACTGGCCGGCAAAAAGATTTATCCAGGAATCCCACTCGGGCGCTACTATCCGGAATTCGCGCGACATTTATTGATCTGCGTAACAGAAATGACCAAGAAAAATAAAGTGGATCAACTTGCGGTTGAGCTGGAAGGACTGCGATGAAATCAACAAAACAAGCAGGCCATCTGGATGAACCTCTGATTTTTGAAAAGCGGAAGGACCGCTCCGGCTATTCGTTGCCTCCCGCGGAAATTGCAGAAGTGAAGGCGGAAGAAATACTGCCTGGAGAATTGATTCGTGAGCAGATTTCCGAAATGCCGGAGATCAGTGAGCTGGAAGTGATTCGTCATTTCACCAGAATATCTCAATGGAACCATAGCATTGATACTGCTTTTTATCCGTTAGGCTCCTGCACGATGAAATACAATCCGAAAATCAACGAGCGAACGGCGGCGTTTCCAGGCTTCGCTTATACGCATCCGGAACAACCCTACTCCACATTGCAAGGGAATCTCGAACTGCTATTCCTGTTGCAACAATATCTGTGCGAGATTTTCGGAATGGACGCAATCTCGTTGCAACCGTCCGCAGGCGCGCAGGGAGAAATGACAGGAATGATGCTGGTTCGGGCGTGTCTGCTCAAGAGAGATCAAAACCCTCGCAAGAAAATCTTGATCCCTCATTCGGCGCACGGAACCAATCCTGCAAGCGCGGCGCTATGCGGATATGACATTGTGGAACTGCCTGCAAATGAGAGAGGATGCCTGGACTTGAAATCTCTCACGGCTGCCATGAATGAAGATGTTGCAGCGCTCATGATAACTAACCCCAACACGGTCGGGTTATTTGAAGAAGATATAGGAAAGATTGCTCAGATCTTGCACGCAAAGGGAGGATTTGTATATCTGGATGGCGCCAACATGAATGCTGTGGTCGGCGTTGCGCGACCCGGAGATTTCGGCGCCGATGTAATGCATTTGAATCTTCACAAAACCTTCAGCACGCCGCACGGCGGCGGCGGACCGGGAGCGGGACCGGTACTTGTAAAATCGGCGCTTGAGCCTTTTCTACCTGTTCCGCGCATCGTGAAAAAGGGTGAAGGTTATAGTTTTTCGAGTGATTTCCCGGATTCAATCGGAAAAATTCATTCATTCTATGGAAACTTTCGAATTCTGGTGCGAGCCTATACTTATCTTTTGGCCTACGGAAGTGATCACATCCGGAACGTTGCTGAGCTGGCAGTTCTGAATGCCAATTATTTGCGTGTCAAACTGAAAGAGAATTATCATCTACCCTATGATCGTCCGGTCATGCACGAAGTTATTTTTTCTGATAAATGGCAGCTAAAACAGGACGTGAAAACGCTGGATATTGCAAAACGATTGATGGATTACGGATTTCACCCACCCACCATCTATTTCCCGTTAATTGTGCCAGGAGCTATGATGATCGAGCCGACTGAAACGGAATCGCTGGAAACGCTCGACGCATTTGTAGAGGCGATGAAAAAGATTGATGAAGAGGCAAAAACAGAACCTGAAACGGTGAAATCAGCCCCCCATACGACAAAGATTTCGCGTCTGGATGAAGCCGAAGCAGCTCGCAGACCTGTGCTGCGCTGGAAAGCTTAGGATTTAACGCAGAGGCGCAGAGACGCAGAGTTTTAATCTCTTTTCTCTGCGTCTCCACGTCTCTGCGTTGAAAATGAGCCCTGAATTGGAACCGTCACCACTTACGTGCAGCGGTGAAGAGTTATATTCAATCGTTTCCAGCACCAATCGATCGCGATTGATGCTCTGTCTTTCGAACCCGGTCCTTTCCGAAGAACACATACTTTCGCTTCTTCGAAATCCACACATCACGAAGGAAATTATCCAGACGGTTCATGATCGCTTCAGTAAAAGCTACAAAGTACAATTCGGCATCGTAAATTGTCCAAAGACTCCCTATACGCTGTCCATGCGTCTCCTGCAAACACTTTTCTGGAACGACCTGGTTCGAATCGCTGAAAATTACCGGCTTTTCCCTCCTCTGCGCCGGTCGGCCGAAAACTATCTTCGGGAAAAAGTGTCCGGGCTGACTTTGGGGGAAAAGAAGACGCTGGCAAGGACCGCCCCCCGCCCGGTGATCGGTCTATTAAAAACTGAACTGGAGCCATCCGTATTCGGGTGTTTGTTGCGCAATCCCCGTTTTGTCGAAGAGGATTTGCTGCCGATTATCAGCAACGAGCTAACACCCGTAGGTGTTCTCGAAACGATCGCATCCGACCGTCAATGGACGAACCGCTATCCGGTTCGTCTTGCGCTCGTGCGTAATTTGAGAACCCCGCTTCGTTTTACGCTCTCCTTCCTTTCCAAACTCCAGAAAAGGGACCTCGAAATACTGGCGAAAGATGCCCAAACACCGCACCTGATCCGCGCAGCCGCCGACCGCATCCTGACAGGCGAGTATTAATTTCACCGCCGAGAACGCAGAGAGCGCGGAGAAAAAATTCTCTTTTTCTCTCTGCGCCCTCTGCGATCTCTGCGGTAAAAACCTTCGTTGACAAGCCGGAAAGGAAAGGGCTAAAATTAACGACCAATTCAGGTGTAGTCTATATTTTAGCCATCATACCTGTGTTTAGTTTTTATGATCTCCATAGGGGAGGAACTGAAAAGAGAGCGAGAGTTTCGAGAAATCTCATTACGTGAGATCTCCGATGCCACTAAGATCAATATTCGAATGCTCGAAGCGATTGAGAAGGATAACTTTGGGGCTCTGCCGGGGGGCATCTTCAATCGCAATTTCATCCGGGCATATGCGGAGTTTATTGGCCTGGACCCAGAACTCATAATCCGAAAATACCAAATCCAGACAGGGACAGATCAGGAAGCGAAATTACCTCCTGCTTTGATTATTCCAGCCGGTAAAGAGGGGAGAAAGATTACGAAAACCCAGTTGATTGTGATTTTTGTAGCCGCCGTTTCCTTTCTTTTGGTGATGCTTTTTCTGGTCTGGAGATTTCCCGAAAAAATGCCCTTTAGGAAGAACACTGTTGTCACACCTGTTACGGCATCGGATGATTCCTTTGTATGAACCCGACTGCTGTGCTGATTGACCAGATCCGTTCAGGAACGGCTCCTTTAAATATCCGGCAGTTTGCGGCTCAAGGGCTTTTGCCGATACCGGAAGATGACTTGATTCCCCTGCAGATTTTGCTCCGTCAAGACCCCGAAGAAGGAGTGGCCAAAGCAGCGAAACTCACGCTCGCCCGAGTTTCGGAAGAAACGTGGATCCGGCTTGTAGAGAAAAAAGATCCATCGCGAGATGTCCTTTACTATTGCCTGCAACAAACGAACTTTCCCCCTCTCATTCATGAAAGAATTTTGTTAAATCATTCGGTGCCGGATGAAATTGTCCGTCATATGGCTTCCCAGGAATCGGGCGCCAATCTGGATTTGATCATTAACAATCAGGTCAGGCTTCTCCGGAGTAACGCGATTCTGATAGCGATGGAGCAGAATCCGTTTTTGACAATCGATCAAAAAAGAAGGATCGAAGAGTTCAAGACGGAATTCGTGTTCAAGAAACAGATGGCGAGGCATGAGTCGCCCCTGGATGAAGTCATCAGCCTGCCTCTGGAAGACATCCTGGCTCGCATTCCCACTCTGGATGCCGAATCCCAAAGACTGATTCTCGAAGCGGATAGCAGCAAACAGACTGTAGAGATCACCGATCAACAAGTGCAGCAGGAGTTGCAAAAAATATTTTCTCCGGAAGAGTTGCGGGACGTGCCGGAAGAGGTTTTTACAACATATCAACGCATCATCAAAATGAATCAGGGAGAAAAACTGCGCGCGGCACTCTTTGGAACCAAAGAAGAAAGGGGCATATTAATTCGCGATCACAGTAAACAGGTGGCTTCTATGGTTTTGAAGAATCCGAAAATTACGGATCCGGAGCTTGAAAATTTCGCGCAGATGAGGAATCTCGATAGCGACATTCTCCGGCAAATGGGGCAGTCGCGAGATTGTGTGAAGAAATACTCGGTAATCCACCTACTGGTGAAGAATCCGAAGACACCTAGTCCTGTTTCCTTAAATCTATTAAAATTGTTACGAGAGATGGATTTACGAAACATCGTTCGTGATAGAAATATTCCCGATCTGATCCGCCGGCAGGCGAAGCGGCTCTACGACATGAAAGAACATACTCGGAAATAATATCGGTTCCGTATGAATATCAACTACAAGGCCATATCTGATGTTGGAAGAAAGAGGAGCGCAAATGAGGACAGCTTTTTTGCGGATCCGGAACTGAAGCTATTTGTGGTCGCGGATGGTATGGGAGGGCATGCCGCCGGTGAGGTCGCATCAAAAATCGCAGTCGACTCCATTCAGGAATTTATCAAATTCACCAACGATGATAAGGATATCACCTGGCCTTACGAATATGATGAAACTTTATCTCTGGCCGGGAACCGCTTGAAAACAGCGATCCAGAGCGCACATGCCAAAGTTCTGGAAGCTACAAGTCAAAAGAAAGAATTTCAGGGGATGGCAACAACAGTTGTTTCCATCCTGGTTGCTGATACCAAAGCCCAGGTTGCGCACGTAGGAGATAGCCGGGCCTATCTGGTCCGGGAAGGAAAACTCATTCAGTTAACGAGCGACCATTCCTGGGTCAATGAACAATTAAGGACCGGCGCCATCACTTCGGCACAGGCGAGGAATCACCCTTATCGAAATATTGTGACGCGAGCGCTGGGCGGCCCCAATCCGGTGGATGTGGATGTCACGGAAGAACCGCTGCAAAATGGCGACATCATTCTCCTCTGTTCAGATGGACTCAATACCATGATTTCCGATGAAGATATTCTGGACATCGTAGATCGGCATAAAGGTGATCTGGAAAAAGCGTGCGAAGAACTGATCAACATAGCGAATCAGAACGGAGGTGAAGACAACGTCACGGCGATTCTCGTAAAATACCAAGACGAGCCACAAGAATAGATTCCTCCATTCCTTTTTCATTTCTCATTGACAAGTCGCTGAGACGGATCGATGTTAGATCAGTAATGAGCAATGAGTTATGAGCAATGAGTTCTCCTGAGAAATCTCATTACTCATGACTCATTACTTTGGTACTCTCATATGGCAAACCCGCAGAAAATAGGGAAATACACCATCGTCGAAAGAATCGGACGCGGGGGGATGGGTTATGTTTATCGCGCAGTGGATCCTTTTCTAAAGAGGGACATCGCATTGAAAACAATGCTGAAGGATGTCTCGGAAGATCCGGATCTCCGGACCCGTTTTGTTCGTGAAGCACAATCGGCCGGTGGTCTACGACATCCTAATATCGTAACGATTTACGATCTGGGGGAAGACGAAGAAGGATGTCCGTATATTGCCATGGAGTTCCTGACCGGAACAGACCTGGAACAGATCATCAAAAATAAGATTGAATTATTGCTTCCCAAAAAACTCGATGTTTTGATCCAAACCAGCATTGGTCTAGGCTACGCGCACAATAACGGCATCGTTCACCGCGATATCAAGCCTGCAAACATCCGGTTGCTGGACAATGGAGATGTGAAAATCATGGATTTCGGAATCGCAAAGATTTCGGCTTCTCATTTTACACGAACGGGCATGATCATGGGTACACCTCATTACATGGCGCCTGAACAAATTCGCGGAGAGAAGGTGGACCGGCGGGCGGATATTTTTTCACTTGGAGTTGTGCTGTATGAATTGCTGAGTTTTCGAAAACCATTTCCCGGTGATAATCCAACCACCGTACTATTTAAGATCATTCACTCCGAGCCGGACCCGCTCACAGACGGCCAGTTTGTGCCTCCGGAAGGTCTGGAAGATGTGATTCATCGTGCGCTGGCAAAGAATCAGGAAGAACGTTATCAAACGTGCGAAGAACTTACAGACGATCTACTGCAGGTGCTGGGGCAAATTCAGCAAGCGGATCCTACGCTACTTTCCTCGTCCGGTACCCCGCTTCCTTTCGCCGGTGGAAGAACGCCCCTTCCCTCTCAGAGACGGACTCCAAGACCCGGAACCGCTCCATCTGGATTGATCACCCCTCGACCTTCTACGGAAGTAATGACGCCGAAAACAAAAGTGGCCGCCACAGTCGTTTCAGCAACACAAACACCTCCTCCCCTTCTTCCCGAAGCTGAAATACAGCCCGGTTCAACGGTGCTTACACCAACAGCTCTTACGCCGGCTACGGGACCTGCGCTCCCCAATTACAATCAAGTTCCGCCACAACCGATTCTGAATCCTGTTCGGCAGCCTTCTCCGATTCTCGCTCCCGAAACACGTAAGTTATTGTTGATTCTATCGGGCGCCATTCTTACCGTGATAGTTTTCGGCGCAATCCTTATTGGACTCTGGAATAAGTTTCGTACACTTGAACCTGCGCCACCTGCAATCGTCGAACCGATCCCGCGTCCGGAACCGGCACCGGTTGTGAAACCCGAAATAAAGGAAATACCCCCGGCCCCGGTTACGGTCCTGACAGGATGGATTTCCCTAAACATTCAACCGTGGGCCGAAATCCGGGAAGTCAAAGATGAAAAAGGAAATCCCATCTCCTCCACGGCAATGATCACACCGTGCAAAATGGAGCTTCCTGTTGGAAAATACCGGATTGTACTTGCAAATCCGCAATACAAAACTCTCACTATTGATGTTGAAATTCAAAACAATTCGACCACTGTCGTAAAGAAAACAATGGATGGTTTTGACTATGCTAGGGCGGTGGATTCACTCGATTTATAAGACTCTTGCGGTCTTGCTGATTCTCTTATGCACCGTCTCTACCTCTGCAGCAGAATGGTATAAAGACTACGAAGCCGGGCTTGACCACCTCAAAAAAGGACGATTCGGCGAAGCAGTTCCCCGATTGCAATCTGCGATTGCCCAGAAAAACCAGGAAGGACTCAACATCAAGTTTTACGGAATGAAATTTGATGATTATTTTCCGCATTATTATCTTGGAAAAGCTTATTTCAACCAGAAAAACTATCAGGGTGCTTTGAAGGAATTTGATATCTCCAGTTCGCACGGGGAGATTCAAAGAAATCGGAGCCTTTTCCAAAATCTTTCAGAGTTAAGAACGCTGGCATCATCGCAGCTCGCACTGCTGAATCAACCCCAGCCAAAACCGGACCCAATCCAGCCGAAGCCAGAACCCATCCAGCCGAAACCTGAACCGGTGATCCCCGAGAAGAAACCGGAACCAATCCAGCCGAAACCTGAACCGGTGATCCCCGAGAAGAAACCGGAACCGGAAAAGATCGAGCCCGTGCCAGTCCCGGGACCGCCGGCGCCAACAGTGGAAGAATTAAATCTGCAAAAAACGAAAACGCTGATAAAAGATGGCGCGCGCAGGTATTTTCAAGGTGATTATGATTCGGCGATCGCTTCCTTTTCCCTCGCGCTGAAGTTAACTCCAGAAGAGGCTTCAGCTCAATTTCTGATCGGCTGTTCTTATGCCGCCAAATATTTGTTGTCCGGATCATCTGATCAAACGGCTTTCCAGAGAGCTTCGGCGGCGTTCCAAAAGATCCGGAGAGTGAGTCCGAACCACCCGCTTACGAAAAGCCCTCTGATCTCTCCCGCTGTTCGTGAAATGTATCAAAGTGTTGAGTGATGAGTGCCGGGTGCTGAGGTAGCTCGGCACTCAGCACTCATTGCTTCTTGTAACATCTCGCTTTTACAATGTCCTGCGGTAGCCATACAACTTTTTGAAAATCTACGGCTCGTTTCGCCGCGGGATCCAGCTCCACCTGATACGCATCGAGATATTTTGAACCGAAAGGATAATTTTGTTCCACTTTTAAGACTTTCCCAAATTGCTTGTCCGTAGTTTTATCGTAGAGCACATCTCCGGCTTGAAAAGTCTTTAAGAGATATCCAAACCGGAAACTGTAAAAGCTGATCATCAGGCTCAGACAAAATCCGAGAGTTACCAGGAGCTCGCGTCGCGTACGTCTCTTGATCCAGGCGATAACTCCGAATTCTTTGAATCGTTTCTGGACCCGAACGGTCTTTTGCAGCCGAATCGTCTGTCGCGTATCATATTGACTCTTGGCATTCAGATCACTCAAAACCTTGTAAGCGTTTTCTATTTCCCGGCGGTCGATTGATGTGTCGTATCGAGATTCTTTCAGCAAGCGCTGGTAGGCCTGTTCGATCTCTTTACGTGAAGCGTTTGGCGCTATCTTTAACTTATGATAGTAATCCAATTACTCCCGACCCCCTTGGATTGCCAACTCCAATGTATCGTATATGATAAACGCAATCAACTATGGTTGTAAAGTTCATTCCGCCCTCATGCGAATGATTCAAAGTTCGACGAATCCCCGCATTCAAAAGGCTAAGAAAATAGGCAAAAATCGGAACGAAAAACTCTTCTTGATTGAAGGCAAAAAGCTCTTGCTTGAAGCAATTGGTTCGAGGTTGAAGTGTGAAGAAGTATTTGTAACTCCCGAGGTTTGGGCAAAAGAAAAGCAGTGGTTGAAACCACTGGAAGAACAGGGCACGACTATTTATCTTGTCACACCGAGGCTTTTGAAGTCGATCTCTGACGTCCAGACGCCTCAAGGCATGCTTGGAGTGGCACGAAAACCGCTCCTTGTACAATCTCTGGCGATAGCGAAATTTGCGCTCTTACTGATATCCATCCGTGACCCTGGCAATTTCGGCGCAATTCTTCGCACTGCAGAAGCAAGCGGCTGCGAATGGGTCAGCTACAATTCGGATTGCGTGGATCCCTTTCTGCCGAAGGTGGTACGCGCCTCCATGGGAAGTCTGTTTCGTGTCCCGCTGATGGAAATAGGAGATGCCACGGATTTTCTGAAACAGGGGCTGCAGCGAAATATCCAGTCCTGCGGTCTGGTAACCAGAAACGGGCGTTCCCTTTTGGATTGGAAACCGGTTTTTCCGCTGATCGTTTGCATCGGCTCGGAAAGCCGCGGACTGCCGGCGGATTTGCCCGTAGACGAAAAAGTTTCCATACCGATGAAAGGGCATGTAGAGTCACTCAACGCCGCCGTTGCCGCTGCGATTTGTCTTTACACGATCTCTTTCTACGCTCAACAACACTAGGAGATAAACCGGATCGAAGGATAGAATAGATATTTCTTGATTTTTTCTCGTTTATCGACTTTAGAGTTTTTTATTTGGTCGATGCCGTCAAATAATTTGTAACGCCGGCCTCCGGCCGGCAAAAAACTTCGAGGTCTGCAAAAGTCTTCGCCGGCGGGACGCCAGCGCTACAAACCGCGAATATGTCTCAATCTGAAATCAAAACATTTCAATCTGAAATCTAGCATCTGAAATCTTAAATTTGGTTGCGGCCGAAGGTCGCATTGTGTTCATCCGTGTTTATCTGTGGTTCAAAGGAAGAAATGTCTGAGCAGAAACTCATACGCGCAGTCGGATTAAAGGAAGTAATTGCGCTGACCATTAATGGCATTATCGGCGCTGGAATATTTGCATTGCCGGCAACGGCGGGAAAAATTCTTGGAATCGCCAGTCCGATTGCTTTCATTCTGGCAGGTCTGTTCGCTTGCATCATCGTGCTCTGTTTTGCAGAACTTGGCGGCAGGTATGATCGAACGGGTGGAGCTTACCTTTATGCGTCGGAGGCGTTCGGTGGCGCTTTTGCTTTTGTAATCGGGTGGATGTACTTTCTGGCAAGACTGAGCTCTGTAGCAGCGCTGTGTAATGCCATGATCGGATTCATCAGTCATTTCGGATCAATCGGCACAATGCTTCGTGTTGGCATCATCCTTCTGACTTTCTTTTTGCTCGGCGGAGCCAATTACATCGGAATTAAGTTTAGTTCACGCGTGATTAATTTTCTTACCGCGGCAAAGCTAATTCCGCTGCTGCTGTTTATCGGCATTGGTCTTTTCTTTGTCAACTGGAATCTATTTTCAGGAATGAAATTCCCGGCGTTTAGTCCGCTTGCGGAAACGTTGCTTCTAGCAATTTTTGTATTCAGTGGATTTGAAATCGTTGCAGTCCCTGGCGGAGAAATCGTAAATCCTCAAAAGACTTTGCCGCGCGGATTGCTGATCGGAACGATTCTGACGATCGTAATCTATTTCCTGATCCAGGTTGTTTCGGTTGCCACCCATCCGGACCTGACGTCCGCTCAATCACCGCTGGCAGAAGCAGCAGTGCAATTCATGGGAAGCGGAGGAGGAACCTTAATGAGCGCCGGCGCAATCGTTTCAACTCTCGGAACCATGTTGCTCCTGGTGCTCGCTGCCCCGCGTATCCTGTATGCGATGTCCGTTCATGATCAAATGCCTCGCTTCCTCCAGGCAATTCATCCGCGTTTTCGCACACCCCACATCGCAACTGTGCTCATCACCGCATTGGCTGCCCTGATCACCATCAGCGGCACTTTTTCGCAACTTGCGACTCTCAGCGCTATGGCACGCCTGGTTACTTATGCCGGGGCGGCGCTCTCCCTGTTGAAACTGCGGCGAAAAGATCCATCGCCTGAAACATTCCGGGTTCCCGGTGGACCCGTTCTGCCCGTGCTCACTATTCTGATTTCCTTGCTGTTACTTACCGC
>JAKEFK010000095.1 GCA_022616075.1 bacterium | reverse complement strand
CGCCGGCAAAGCAGAACGTCCGTCAACAAATGACAGCGTCATTGGCCACCCAACCGTAACCGTTCATCTGGAGAGCGGCCCATCGCATGGTGCGTTGGCGTTCATGCCGGACGGAAGTTTCTCTTATGTGCCAGGCAAAGGTTTTTTGGGAGACGATCGTTTTACCTACAGCTTAAGCGGTGGTGGAGTTACATCAAACATCGCAACCGTTTACGATTCACGTATCAGGTGAAAATAGTGCGCCGGTTCTCGATCCAATTGGAAACAAAACGATCAATGAAGGGCAACCGCTGACGTTCACCGCAACAGCAACAGATCCTAATTCAGGCCAGGTCCTAACTTTCAGTTTGCAAGGCGATTTACCCGATAATGCAACGATAGATCCGGTCACCGGCGTATTCAACTGGACAGCAACCGATCAACAAGCAGGCACGTATCAGTTAACGATAACCGTAAGCGATAACGGGACGCCGGCTTTATCGGATGAAGAAACAATCACAATTACTGTGAACGAATTTACTCCGCCAGTCAACAATCCTCCCGTTCTTGGCAACGTACCGGCCGAAACGCAAAGCGTACTGGTGGGCGATACCCTCAGCTTCCAGGCCACAGGAAGTGATCCTGATGATTCGGACACTGTGACGTTCAGTTTGCAGGGAACAGTGCCGATTGGTGCATGAACAATAACAGTGGTTTACTGGTTCTGACCAATGGAAACACACTCCAGGTCAACGGAGATTTTTATAACTCAGGAACCGTTCAAGTGCAGTTCAATGAATCAGGACAGATCGGAATCCTCAATGTGGCGGGACCTGCGACGCTTAATGGAGGAACGTTGACCATATTTGGTTCCAGCTTTAATCCGGCAATTGGCACTCGATACCGGTTCATGACGTTTACAAATCGCGGCGGCTACTTCGCAACAACAGATGTCAACAATTTCCCGGCCGGAAAGACGGCATCGGTGGATCAAAGTGATCCGACCTATCTGGAGCTGGTCATTGAACCGATATGAAAAACTGAGTTATCGCCGTAGATTCAAACGTCGCAGCAGGTCGGTGAAACGCGGATCACTGCGGATTGGATCCCACCACGGATCCACATCGAGCCAGATGAAATTCGCGTTACCTCGTTCTTCATAAGCCTTATCGAGCCATTCAAATGCCCGGTCGTTGTCACGAAGAGCGCAATAAACAGCAGCCATGTACAAAGGAGCCACGTATCGACGTTTACTCATTTTCAATAAACTTTTAACTATTGCAATCGCCTCTTTCTGATTTCCCAATTCTGCGTATACGTATCCCAGATCGGCAAGTGCATACTGGTCGTTATTCGAAAGCTTTGCGCCGAATTGAAAATCTTCCAAAGCCTTATCAGGTAATTTCTTTTGTAAATAAGATTCTCCACGCAGAAGGTATCCCGACCAATGGTTGGCGTCCAATTCAATAACCGCATTGGCCTGGTTTATCGCCTGGTCATATTTCCGCGCAAAAACAAACATCCATCCGAGGTCTTCGAGGCAGCTTACAGATAACGGATCCAGCTTTTGTGCTTCTTTCATTTCTGCGATTGCGTCGTCCGTCCGATGCATGGCAGCCAGGTAATACGAATACTGGCGATGGGCATTCGCATCGTTCGGATTCAAACGCAAGGCTTGCATCAGTTCTTTTTCAGTCTCTGACCAGTTGAACTCGTAAAACATCAGATCGGAAGCTAGGGCAACATGAGCCTCGCCCAGTCCACTGTCTATTTCTAAAGCCTTGAGCGCCGCGACTTTTGCTTTGGGAAAAGCGTCTTTTGGAGACGTCCAACCATTCATTCCACTTTGCTCGTAAGTGTTCGCAAGGAATGCGTAAGAGAGAGCATAAGTCGGATCTTTTTCAATTGCCTGCAGAAAGTATGGTGCGGCACGCTTATTCCCTTCTTCGGATCTCTTGTACCAAAAGTGACGACCCTTTAAATAGAGAAGATAAGCTTCTGAGTTTTCCGTTTGCTGTTTGAAGATCTGGCGTTTCTCTTCGGGCGTAAGTGAGCGGCCCAGCTTATTTGCTATTTGTGTCGCGATTTCAGAGGAGATTCTTGCAAGATCAGTTAGTTTCCGGCTGAATTCTTTGCCCCAGATTTGTGATCCGTCCAAGCCGTTGATGAGATGTGTGCGCACGATAATTAGATCACCATGGCGCTCGTTTTGCCCGGTAACAACTGCATCTACTTTTAAATCGCGAGCTACTTTTCTGGGATCCAGTTGTTTCCCTTTGTATGTGAAAACCGTGTCACGCGCCAGGACTTTTAGTCGCGGAATTTGGGAAAGATGATTAATGAGCCCTTCCGTGATTCCATCTGCCAGGTATTCTATACTGGCATCCGGACTCGTGAATGGCAGAACAGCAATCGAACGAATCTCTCTAGCTGGAGGAATATTCTCTCGTTGAAAATCCTGAAAACTCATCCATGCTACAACAGCAACCGCAAGCACAACTGCGACAGAGACTGCTGCAAAAAGAGCCGAAATCCGCGGATCCCTTTTTACTTTTCTTGCGGCGCGGTTGGTCCAGGAAGAGCGTCTTGCTAAAATGGATTCACCGTTCAGATATCTGGCAAGATCGTCTCCTAACATTTCCGCAGATTCGTACCGATTTTCCGGCTGTTTGTCCATCGACTTCAAAATGATGGTTTCCAGATCTTCGGGAATTTCTCGATTGCGCTGCCGTGGCGGCACAGGTTCCTCTTGAAGAACTTTGGTAAGAATTTCCAGGCTGTTGGCTCCTTCAAAAGGAGACCTTCCGGTTGATAGCTTGTAAAGAGTGGCCCCCATACTGTAAATATCAGTCCGGCGATCGGCCATAGCGCCTCCAGCCAGTTCGGGTGACATGTAAGCGGGAGTACCCAGGATTCGTTCCGTAACGGTAATCACCGGAGAAGCAATGTCGCGCGCTATTCCGAAATCCAAAATGTAAGGGCGAAGTGAACCGTCATTTCTTTGCTCGATCATGATATTGGAGGGTTTTATATCGCGATGGATGATCCCCAAGGCGTGTGCAGCCTGGACCGCATTTGCGACTTTTTGCATGACACGGACCCTTTGCGCCAGTGTAGTTTCTTTGTTGATCGCATCGAGATTCTTTCCGTTGATGTATTGCATAGCGATATAGGGTCTGCCGTTAATTTCACTTGCTTCATAAATTTTGCATACTTGATCGTGTTCGATTTGCGCCTGCGCACGTGCTTCTTTCAAAAGTCGCGCCTTCATTTTTTCATCGTCACTGCGAATGAACTTCAGAGCCACATATCGATTCAGCCGCCTGTCAAACGCAAGATATACGCGAGCCATTCCTCCAATCCCGAGTAGCCGTTCGATGCGATAAAGTTCCCAGTCTGCCAGACTGGGAATGAGATCGTTATCCTGGGATAGTTCGAATTCTGTTAGGGGGTCCGTTTGGTGCTCGGGAGAGTTTCGCCCCGAAGGATCCATGTCAAAAAGTATACTGCACTTGCAAAATGCATGCTCCGCACTTTTCTTTTTGCAAATTTCTTCGATCGCTTCGAGATCGTGCTCATACCCTCGGATCGTTTTCATAAGAATCAAACCATGAATCTCTGGGGTCTGGACCATCAATCTTTTCAATTTGAGCGAACGACCGGATCCTTTGAAATTTGATAAGCGGCGGTTTTAAATACCGGCAGGCTTTCCGTTTCGAAAATCGACGCCGATACGGCAACTTTGTTCACACATCCCAGTTTCAAACCGGCACATGTGGCCTTGAGTTGCCACTCCACGCCTTCATAGCCTCGGATGCGCTCCTGGCATAGCGGTTGCTTTTGATGAACGGCTGTGAGGTATCAGCACATCCGGAACGGTTATCAGGTAGAAACTCCGGATAACTGGCTTCCCTACGGCAACGGTTGGGAGACAACGATGCAAACAATTCCACGGTTCCCAGTCTTTCTCTTTACCCTAATCATTCTTGCGATACTTCCCTCACAGCTTTCGCTGAAACGCATCAGTTTGGTACTGTGCCTGTAAATCCGGTAATCAGACTGTGAAACTGGATGATGCGGACGGCACGAAAGTTACAAGTTGACGTTGGTCATCTAACGTTAGAATGGTTTTCTGTCCAAATTGAAGAAAAGTTGTGCGAAAATGAGAAGGTCATTTCGTTATAATATGCGTGAGGCCACATGAAAATCGATGGAAAGAAAGGGCCGACTTTCCCGGAACAAGTAGGTTCTCAAGCCGAAGCCACTACAGCAAAAAAACAGTCCGACAAACAACAATTTGGTGTCGGTGAAATCAAGGATAGCATTGAAGTTCCTAACGAAACTTCCGACTCTTCGGTGCAATTAAAACCAGTTTCGATTCCAAGAACACCTCGAGTCTCAGCAGGAGCTCCCGGCCCCTTGCCTTATCCAAGCGTTGAAACTAACGTCCAGACCAGGCGGAAACGAGGACGGCCCGAAGAATAGAAAAATG
>JAKEFK010000094.1 GCA_022616075.1 bacterium | reverse complement strand
GTGGGATAATCCCAATTCTTTTTCATCGATTCGCGAACCGATTTCTTGGTCACGTCGCCTAACGCTTTAAATTTTTCATTCGATTCGAGTGATGCTAAATCTTTTGAATATTCCTGAATGCTTTTTGCGGACTTTTCAGTTGGGTTATTTGCATACTTTCTCAATGCATCGGATTGAAAGTCAGGAGAAAGTTTGGCGAAATTCGGATCCGTTGCAATTTGTCTCAAACGTTCGCGGGATTCAGGATCTTTTGCAAAATAATTATTCATTTGTTCGCGAACATGTGTTTTGGTTGGATCCGGAAGGTTCTTGAAATTCGGATCATTTTCTAAAGTGAGGCGATCGCGTGTTTCGCGCCCCATCACATTTGCTTCTTTCACACCGGTGGCTTGCTGAAAATCTTTCACCGCTTTTTCTGTGTCGGGATCATAATTTCCTGTGACTTTGATTTCGTCGCGACCATTCGCTTTACGCCATTCGTTGATTTCTTTTTGTGCTTCTTCAACGTCCGGACCTTTGTTGCCACGAGTGAGAGTCGGTTTTACAGTGGTTGTTCCGCCTGAAGTCGGTGGGCTGGTTGTTCCTGCGGTAAACGACGTTAACATTTGGGCTTTCATTTGCTGCCCGGCCATGAATTTCTCCGAGACTTTTTCGGCGGAATTGTATTTAACGGCAATCTCTTTGCCGGTATTCGGAGGCGGAGAGTTGGGCTGTTCCGGAGGCTTTGTTTCGTTCTCTTTGATCGCCTCAGTTGTGTTGGTTTCGATTTGCTGGAGCGGCATTGCCGTCCCGCCGTTTACCTTGACCATGATCGCCTCCTAGGAATGTTCAGTTAACTATGACGTCCGAGGGGAGGTGTGAACGAAGTATGGAGGAGGCTGAGGTTGTTGAAAATGGGGACCAGCGGAATTATTGCGATCAACTCGAAGAATCTAACCAGTTTTTTGCAGCTACTTCACCAAAACATCGGGACAGTGTCGCAGCAAAGTTAAGCAGTAGCATTTGTTTATTAGCAATAACGTGACCCATTTCAGATTCAAATCTTGCGATCAAAACCTCTTTGCTAACTTTGTTCCTTTTCGAAATTTCTTCGATGACATCCAGGTCGTGTTCGTAACCACGGATAGTTTTCATCAGAATGAAATCATGAATTTCTGGGATCTTGATAATCAGCTTTTTAAGTTTAAGTTTCTTGTACTCAACCAATCGATCCTCAAAATTGTACGGTGCATCTGCGACTCCAGCTTGCGACAATGGAATTTCTAGACCGGTATCCTGCTTAGCTCTGTTATAAGCATACTTCAACGTGCCTATTTTGTTGAAAGTATCGATGTCTTGTGTAAGGCGGGTCGCTTTGTATGCGAGAAGAGCGGCAGCACCACCAATCAGAATGATCTCGAACTTCTTATCGAGATTCGCATCAATCGATTTGAGAAGGGTCTGTACATCCTTACTGGTATATTTACTAAAAATCATGCACGCTGACTTCCAGGGAAAGTCTTTCTGAACAGATCTTCAAAGCTATCCATTCCCATATTCAAAAGAAAACGCCAGGACCGAGCAACGGGCGGGGTGTTCTTTTCAGCGAGTTCATTTTCAAAGCGGTTGAGTTTTTTGTTCACAAAAAAGTTCTCCGTATGTTTGCGTCGCCGATCGTCATATCCCTGCGCCAGTTTGTGTAATTTCTGGCTTTTTAGGAGCGATGCCGTTAGATCTAAAAACAAACCCAGAACGGGAAGAACTTCCAGCTTTCTCGCCATAAACTCCAGGCGCGGGAAATCCACAACATCCTTGTTTTTGGCAAAGACGACTGGCAAAACTCTTGCGACTGTTGAATCGCGCCGGGCAAGCTTCATAGCGTACGCCAGAGTCTCTTCTAACGAAAGATCAACTTCCGACTCCCCATGCACTCCGAGAGGTGCACCGAATTTCGATAGATTTAGCCTCACTTCGTCATCCGTTGGTTTTCTGGAATAACTCGAAGAAGTCTTTGGAGTATTAGCCAGCAAATTTGAGAGGGCCTTCCGGTCATTATAGTTGTTATTTTTTCTGAACATCACCGCTTTCCCTTCCTTACGCGTCGTGACCAATCCCTCATTTTTCATCGCTTCCAACTCGCTGTGAACTGCAGAATACGCTGCGTCCGCAAGTTGAGCAAGCTGGTGGCCTGAAGCTTCCAGATCATCAACCCAGAGAAGCCGTAGGAGGGCCTTTCGGGTCTCAGAAGTAACTAAGAAATCCAGTAAATTCATAAATATTATTATCGTAAAAACAGATAATAAAGTCAATCTTAAATCGAAGAGGTCGGATAGTGACACAATCCGGCAGTTGTGATTATCACGAGCTAGATGCAAATGAGGATGAGGTCCAGCGAATTCGGGTGAGTTCGAAATTTCTACCTATTTCACCTGAAATCTTGATCGGCCGCATCCACCGCGATCGACCTCTCGCATATCGGTTTCGGTATTACGATATGGAGGTTTACGAATACCGGAATCGTCGTCCTCATCGTGAGCGAAAGAGCTTTGGTCAGATCGAAAAAAGATTACCTGTTGTTAGGGGGAGCAGGTTGTTTTTGCGGGAGTTCTTCGTACTCAGACTGCCTGCGATCGCGTAGAGCTTTGGTATCCTCGAGGAGTTTTTCGACCGCTTTTGTGTCTTTATTCTCTATTTTTGCGTCCATTAACTCCTGTTCAAGCCGTTCTATCTCTTTGTTAAGATTTTCAACAACTTCCAGATAACCCGCTTGTTCCGGAGTTTTTGGGCGTACGCTTTCCTCTTTTTCCTTTTTTTCTGATTCCTCTTGTTGCACAGTTTTGGATCGGTCTGAATCAGTAAAAATTTTACCTTTGCCGGCTTTATTGTTACGTGCCTTCTCTGCAGCCTCAACCAACGGAGATTGCGGCTGATCAGGCGAAGGCTCTTTTAATTGATTAGAGTCTATAGTAGTTTCTGTCTCATCTTTTGTGACATTCAGTTGCTTCATCCGTTCCAAGTCCAAAATAGACTTCTTAAAATTAACCTGTATTCCCCCTGAGACAAGATAAATAAATTGTTCATCTTCGCGGAGGTACTGTCCCTCGATCACCTTTCCATTTTTCTTTAGTACGATTTTGTATTCGTCAAGTGCAAGAACAGGTAGTGAGAGGAAAACTAAGAGCAAGTAAATTCTGATAAAACGAAACGAAAAATGTATCATGGTACCTCTTCCCACCGTAAAAGTACTACACCTGTGTCCCACGGATTAGGCGGGTGTTCACAATCATAATGAACATCAGCACCGCCTGTCCCTGTTGTTACACCTGCCGCTGAATCAACAAGAGTCGCACAGTTAATTGCATTTTCTGCAACAGCAAAACCATCTAGCATTGAGGAACCTCTAAACATGATTTGCTCGTGCGCAGCTATGATTCCATAGTAACTTGGATTGGCTATTGCTGGATCTGAAACACACTCATCGGGACAAACGATAGCGCCTGCTGCCGCATTTCCGGCTCGATCAATATCGCGGCCTGCGATCAAAAGGAAAGGCCAACTTTGGTTCGCTGTTGAATATTTAGGAGTACCCTCTGCCTGAATATTCCCTACAGTGATATGAGTTGCACGCCAAAAGCCTCCCGGAGGAGTGGTCGTGCCTCCGCTATGGTCAAGATTGGATAAATTTCCAGCGAGGCGAAGACTTCCATGATAGAAAAAAACTGCCCCATAGATAGGGGAGTGGACGGTGTTCCCTTCTTTAACCCATCTTCCGGAGACGGGCGATGTAGTTTGAGTTTCACCCACGCTGTAACGGAAATTCGTATTGAAGTCTGCAACTCCATCGGTGGAGTCAGAACCTGGCAGAACGATGCCATCGGCTGAACAACCAGTACATCTTGCAGCGTCCGTGAAGTCATTGTTGGCAAGGGCACTCAGGGTGGCATCGGAACCTGAACACGTTCCCGTTGTGGTTACGTTATTCAAGTAAAGACCGTAAAACCGATTTGACATGCCATCATTGATGGCAGTTCCAAAACCAGAATCAGTTGTACATCCGGGCTCGCCACCACAGGAGGCAATCCGGCCGCAGTCGTCCAATTGGACATTGTTACCGTTGCTCAAATCATCAATCATCTTCCATTGCCAGTAATCATCTGAAGTATTCGATGGAGTTCCATTGTCCTTGTAATATGCCTTGTAGACTTTTCCTGCGCTGTTATTCGCAACCAGCGCGTAATACTTATACGCGCCTGGGTTTGTGGTTGGATCTGGATCGCACCTGAGTTGGGTTGGAAGTGATGTGTCGGCAGATGTTTCAAAAATGTTGGGATTCGGAACAAAAATATCATCAAACGGATTAATGATGGGAATAAAAACTTCTTCCTGGCCGCCAGCGCCGAGTCCTCCAACAAGATAGCTTCCTCCCGAGGTTGTGTAATTCCCGGAAGATGTCGCGTCCTGGCAAATATCAATATCACCGGAAATGCTGAGATCAGTATTGGCATGAACGCTTCCGCAAGCTCCACAAACATTAAATTGACCACTAAACGACAGCGAGCCCTCCGTATATATTGCTGCACCGCCACGTGGTCCGAAACGAGCAACAATGGTTCTTCTGCTCGTTCCTCTTCTTGCTTCAGAAATTTCGGTGCTGCTAACTATTATTGGAAATTCTCCGATCACTGTGGCATGAAGTCTTTGATCGGTATCTGCTATCGGATCGTTACTCGCCGCTCCTTCGTCAAAATTATCGTCGACTCTTACATAAAGCAGTGCTCTTGCGCCATCTCTGTTTCCATCACCATCAGTATCGATTCCCCAAAGAAATGCCTCCATTTTTTCCGGAGTGCCATCGTTATCTAAATCAATCGGTGTACCATCAAGAAAAGTTGTGGTGGCTACAGAAAGTGTTTGTTCATTTGTAGAATTTAATGCAGCAAGGTCCTGGCTCGTATCAAGATTATGTGTGCCATCTGAATCCACATCAAACCCGAGCAGATGATCATCATCCGTTGTTCCGTTCGCACAGGACATATTTGTGAATGGACTGCATTCGGCTCCTCTGAGTACAGTAGTAAAGTTTGTGAATGTTGAATTCAGACTTTTGTTAGAGATGTCGTTGAGCCTGCGATATGTCCATTGCATGACTCCGTCAGTGTAGGAAAAACAACTTGTCGCATCCTGTTCATTGATAGAGATTGAGTATTCCGTTTCGCTCAGCAAGAGCAGGGCAAGTCCAAGCAAAACGAGTACAACCATGATGAAAAGGGTAATGACTAACGCCGCACCTTTTTCATCCAAACGGGAAACACGCTTGAAATAGTGAACCAATTTACGCCATAAAGCCATATACTTTCCCACCCGAAAATTTAGTTTCGGATTGTTATTTCAGATTGAAGGGTAAGGTTCTGAACCGTACCCACATTCATCCCTCTGTCCCTGCACGTTAGCGTCACTCGCATTCTTTTCACTGCCGATGCTGAGGCAGCCGTAGTTCCGTCTGCTTGTAAGTATTCGATACTGAATGATTGCACATGCGTACCAAAAGTATTCCAGTCCCCACTTGAAGGAGTTGGTCCATCTGCAGCAGCCGGATCAGGATTATTCGTACGGAATTCTGCTCGTTCAATCACACAGTTCGGTATAAAAGGAGCAGATTCGCCAGAATCACATTCTCCGTTACTGTTGGCATCTGCCGTTCCTCCTGTATCAGTAACCCAGCGATAGGAGATGCTTTCCATCGTGAATACTTCGCTCTTATCAGCAGTAAAGCTTGAAGGGCTACTCATAGTGTTCGTTTGTAAAGCAGAGTAAGGAGAAGAAGTGATTATGCCTGTGACTGAAAGATCGTCCCATCTTTTTTCTTTCGATACGACAATAATTGGAATTGGGCTGCCAATTGTGGCGTTAGCATAATAGGAAACGTCTTGCACATAGAGGCGGTCATTGGAAACTGTTCCAGCGTCTTTGGTCAGTAATACTGCTCCTCCGTCAAGATCTCCCGTAAAACCGATCGCGGTGGATGTCATGTTGAAGATTGCAGGATTCCACTTTGCGGTAATCGTACCGCTTACTTCTGATGATTTTGGATTCCCCGATCCGATCATCCGCATATCGTCTTCCATCTGAGCAATAACGATCCGTGCATTATCCTGAATATTGGTCCGCTTTTCACTTGCGAGATGGAGCCATTGACCCTGCGTGAACAAACCATAAATTCCGAGCAGAAGAAACAATAAGATCACCATTGTGATCAGCATTTCAACGAGCGAGAATCCAGTCTGGTTCATGTTATTTCGCCATCATTGTAAGAAATCTCTGTGACCTGGTTTCGGGAAGTACTGATGCGCGTGGAGTGCCATCGGTTTCATATAAAAGGAACCCCGCTTCAATAATGACGGATTTCATCGTCCCTGATACGGGTCCATCAATCACTTCCCATGTTATTGAGTAGCCGTTGTATCCTGTTACCATACGTTCGGCTGCTGTAGCAGGATGAGATCCAATGGTTAAATCTGAGTCAGCCCAATTCGCTCCTGCTTTACCTCTTAATTCTTCCAGTTTTCTGTTTGCCAGGTGCGTCATGGTAGATACTCTTCCTGAAATCGTAATATTCCGGTATGCGTTGGGAAGAGATGTAACGATTCCAGTAACCACGATTGCAAGAATTAATAAAGCAACCAAAAGCTCAACAAGGGAAAATCCCTGCTGTCCCAATGAACGATTCTCTTCTTTAGGTTTGTATTCCATAAATTCCCTTAAGACAGTCGATCAATTCGGACACCTCCAGCAGGCGTAATGGTGATCTGGTAGCGAGTATCAGAATTCACTTTGCTTTCCAAAACAATAATTCCTGCTGTTGCACTGCCTCTCGTACCAAAGATGATCGTGGAAAGAGTCGTATCAGTAGCGCTAATTTTTGCAAATTGATCCATGCTGAAATCCTTGGTGCCCTCGTCAGAAGTAATTGTGTAGGTATTGGGGGCTGTGGCGTGGCTTTCATTCCTGATTTCCATTTGATATTCGAATCGTTTCTTTATTGCTGCATTTCTGGCAAACCGGATTTGAACGGCTAACTGAGAAGTGGAAGTACTCACCCGATATGTGTTCATCATTCGCAAAAAAGATGGCGTGAAGATCAAGACGATTAAACCTACAATGCCAATCACAACCAGGACTTCAATGAGGGTTACTCCTTTTTCCCATGTATGAGCGATTTTGTTCATCGTGTTTTCCTGCTGAGCTTGGAAAGGGCAGGAGTGCTAAAACGGATTCGATGGATTCGCTGGATGACGTTAGTGAGCGCAACGATAGCAGAGGCATCGATGCAACCCTTTCCTCTACTGTGGGAGTTCAAGACATACCTTCCCACTCACTCTCCGGTCCGTCAGAAGGACGGCTGTTATTGTGCCTATATGTTCCGGTTAGTACAAAACAGTTCCACCTCAAGGACTAGCAAGCATACGCCATTTATCGGTGGCTGTTTTGATGTACCAAAATTCTAATATTTTTGAGTCTCTGTGAAAAGCTTCCTTCTCTCTAGTATCTGAAAACTGACTGACAGTTTGGCAATTTCCATGCCGTAGGACCTATCGTCGAGAGCGCTCCAGACCATCTTGTATAAAAATTAGCCAGATGATCGTGTATGGTCTTGATTAAGAACAAATTAGAGGGTTTTGTTTGGTAATTATCCACCTGCACAGTACCTATATATATGATGTGAAAACGAGCTGCCGCGAACTCATTGGTCGTGGTGCAATCATCTGGGGATTTTTTCATGGCCCTTTGCTGACGATCCATCATGCATTTGCGTGCAGCAACGATCCTTGTTTTTTAATTCTTCTGGTTGTGTTTGTTCCGGCTGAGCGAACAGCTCTTATTTACTTCAAATTCTGAACTGATATGGCTGTAGTTTCCTAGAACTCAACAACTCAATCACTGACTAGAATATAATAGCTAGGAACCTGTTGCTCGTTTGGATCCGGCGAGGGGAAGCAGTTGCTGGAATGCGAGCAGTTTCCTGGCGGGTTTAGGTTGCACCTGATCTGATCGTCTACCTTCCTTAATCAATTCCCACCGGCTTTGCACCAGCAGAAACATTCATTTCTTTGAAATCAGATAAACCAACAAAAAACATGGAGGTGTGAAATGGCCCTTCTCAAAGTACCTTGCTGTATTGAGCTGGAAAAAATAGATTGTTGCGACCGGCTCGATTATAAATACACACTAACTTACAAAGTCACAGTAATGAGTCCGGCAGGACGTCCTCAAATCATTGAAGTGCAGGTTACGATTCACATCAAGATTGAGCGTTGTCCTGGACCATATACGCTCGGTGATCTTGTATACACTACAACACTCCTTCCTGGTGAGCAGGTTAGATTGTACAGCACCGATAGACGTTCCAAATTTATGTACGATAAAGACACGAAGTTAAGTTACCGCCATGCACAAGCAAGCGAGGACCAATACTACATGGCGACTTTTGGACGCGAGATGTCCGATTTGACAGTTACTCAGGAAGGAGAGTCCACGAGTCACTCGTGGGGAGATTACGAAAAGGATACAGATGCGGGCGCATGGAGTGCAGGCTTCGTTGGTGGGGGAAGCGTAAATGTGGAAGGTGAGTATGATGATCACTCTACAAAATGGTTCCTGAACTCACTTCATAGTCATGCCGAGAGTTCACATTACAGATCTGAAATGGCGACACGCACTTCCTCTTCAGTGTCGGTTGGTGAAGTGGCAACTAGAACGCATATTGAAAGTGAATCTCAAGACCATTTTGAATCGTCAACCCGGGTTTTTTCGAATCCGAATCGGTGTCACGCAATCACATTTTTCTTTTACCGGATCAACAGGGAACAAACAATTAAGATCAGTCTTGTTGCAATTGAGCGCCGCGTAAAAGATCCTGCAGCTCCCACGGAGGTGAAAAGCCGTAAACTGCTTCCATTAACAGGAGTGTCCGTGATGCCATCGAGCGTTTTGGCTACTGCATCGGACAGACTGGAGACAGAGGCTCGGGCATATCAAAGTGTTGCCAATAGAGTAGCACTTGAAACTGGCCAGGATCCGGGAACACCCGCGGCTTCGAAAGCAGCTACGATTTTGTCGCGAGTTGCAGCAGCTCCTTCCGCTTCCAGAGCAGATTGGACCGAGCCGATCCCGAGAGAGTTGCGCGAGCAAGCACTCGCACAAGTTGATGAGCAACTGGTTAAAGCAGGATTACTCGCAGAAGTTGGAGGACAAGTTAACGGTGATGTTGTAAAAAAGTTCTTTATCGAGGGCCACTTCTGTTTGCCTACTCCTGGAATCATGGTGAAAGGCTGTCTGGATGAATGTGACATTTGTGAGCCCGAATTGCACGAACAGATTCATCTGGAATTGGAAAGAAAAAAACTGGAAAACGCCCTGCTTCAAAAGCAAATCGATTTGCTGGAAAAATCGCAAGAATATCGGTGCTGTCCCAAAGGAATGGAGGAAGAACTGCCGGAATAATAGTGCGCTGTAGAAACGTGGTGCGGGCGTCCATCTCGACTGGTAATAATCTGTTGCAAACGAGGGGCCCGCACAACGTCCGGCGAGCAACGTGACGCATCTTGACAGCATAAATTGATAGCACTATGATGTCTTTATATGAGAACCACTGTAACGCTTGATGATGACGTCGTCCGGGAACTGAAAGCTCGTGCAAAACAAACGGACAAAAGTTTTAAGCAGGTATTGAATGATTCATTACGTTTGGCATTCAGCTCATCCCGTGCTTCGATTCGGAAGATGAAGCCATTTCGTGTTCGTCCACACTCTTCGGCGCTCCGCCCTGGAATCGATTTTGAAAAGTTAAATCAGTTAGTTGATCAATTGGAAGTAGAAGAAAGACTTGTGGGGGCAGGCGTAAGACCTGCCCGTCAAGGTGCGCGCCGCGTTCGATGATTATCCCCGACATTAATTTGGTTGTGTATGCGTACAACAAACTTGCTCCGCATCATCAGCAAGCGAAGAAGTGGTGGGAACAAATACTCACTGAGGAAACTCTGGTTGGAATTCCCTGGGCAGTAACATTTGGTTTCATCCGCCTCATGACACATCGTCAGGTTCTAGTTAATCCAGTTCGCGTAGAAGTGTGCTGCGACATGGTAGAGGAATGGTACGCAAGACCGAATGTGCAGCCGCTTGAGCCAGGGCCAAGACATTTTTCTATTTTTAGAGATTTTTTGTCACATACAGGTACCGGGGGCAATCTCGTAACGGATGCACACATCGCCGCGCTCGCAGTTGAACATTCTTGTGAACTTCATTCCAATGACACCGATTTCTCGCGTTTCCCAGGCCTGAACTGGTTGAATCCGCTTGAATGACATGTGCTCCCGGATAACAAACTCTCGCCTTGTTCAATTTTAGGCAAAAATGTTAGGGAGACACCTATATATATGATGTGAACAACCCACGGATCCTTTCCGAGCTGATGCCGCGGGAATTTCGCAACATGATTCAGGAGAGGAACTACTTCATGCAACAGTTGTATACTCTTTGACTTCTTTGACCAGCCGGTCCGCTAGCTTGTCTGAGGCGACATCCAAATCGTACTGTGACTGCAAGCCAAGCCAAAATTGCGCGGACGTACCAAAAAACCTGGCTAACCTCAGAGCCGTATCAGCCGTAACTTTTCTTTTCTGAAGCACGATCTCGTTGATTCTCCGCGCAGGAACACCGATATTGAGTGCAAGCTTGTTCTGGCTCAGTCCCATCGGCTTCAGAAATTCTTCTTGCAGAACTTCTCCCGGATGGACCGGATGTAATTTCTTCTTTTTCATCTCTCCACCTCCTCAGTGATAATCGACAACTTTGACATCATAAGCATCTCCTTCCTCCCAGCGAAAACAAATCCGCCATCGATCATTGATTCTGATACTGTACTGTCCGAAGCGATTTCCGGATAGCTTCTCCAATCTGTTTGCCGGTGGAATTCTCAAGTCCTTCAGCGTTGCGGCGTTGAGCATTCTCAGTTTTCTCAGAGCGATTTGCTGGATCAAATCCGCTAGCCTGCGCGACCTTTCCCTGGAATAGATCTTCTGAGTTTCGTTATCATGAAAGGACTTGATCACTTTGTTGAATCTATAACGGGAGGCGTTAAACGTCAAGCGTTAAAGCGGCATCCTACAGGCACGGGACGCCCCTATAACGGCAGTTTCATTTTTTCATTGATCGCGTAGGATGGTGCCGATCACCCGATATTCAAGTTTCCCGCCAAACACACCTGTCCCGGTATCCGTAAACCTCCAGACGAACGGGACCTCGGGCTTCATATGCAAATGAACTCATCCATGTTTGCAGGCAGAATGATGAGGTAAATTCGGATTAAAAACTTACCCACTTAGTGCTGATGTTTGCTGCGGAACGCAATCGGTCTGCGAGTTGCGCGAGATGATGTTGAATGTGACGGATATTTATGAATTGGTGTTCCAGTTTGGAGCATTTGTACCACCAGAATCCACTCTCCGGGCTCATGAGATCGAGCAAATCAACACCGGAGTCAATCATTTGATCGACATACTGGCAGTATGCCAGTACTTCTTGCTTTGAATATGGTTTAGGAATCACTTGGAGGTCACTTTTTGGATCGGGTGGAAATGTTAACCCATCCGGACTCTGAACATCGGGTTGGTGATGCTCCCATGGCTGAAAGGCAGCTTCGTTCGGTTGCAAATACAAATGTGTATAGAACAATGCATGATACGCAATCTGCCAAAATGCATTCAGATGTTCACCATTCATCCAAAGTTCGTTTGGACATTGTTCAACCGTCTCTCGAAGCATCGCGAGCGATGCATGGTACTGACTTTTTAAGGTTTTGCGTAAAGGATCGTCATTCATCCAAAGTAGTATAACCAAAAGTAGTTAGGACACAAGAAAAGCCGAACTGCGTGAGCCTTAAAAGTCACGCAGTTCGCTGTGCAGCCTGTGTGCGGTCGAAAGTGAAACCCCAATCGCCTTCTGGTTGTTCGAGCCACAGATCGTAAAACTGACTGAAGTAACGACCAGGTGTTCCGCCGGCATTAGACCGAGTAGATGATTCATCGAATCACGCGCTTCCTGGAATTGCTTCTCCCGTTTTTCATGACTGTCTACATAGCTGTAATCATTGGGTAGCGGCAGACCAAGTTCAGATAACGGGCCTTGATTGGTCATCGCCTGCGTATGCGACCAGGCAATCAACAGCGGAACGCCAGTCATCGGATTGTTCAGACGAATGGCAGCTATTCCTTTTCCAGACATCGCATCCATTCCTTCAGCTTCACAATATTGATTGAACCAAAGATAGTCATTCAGCGGTATGGGCCTGGTGGTGCCAAGACTGTAGGTCTCACTAATTTGATTGAACAGATCACTGGTGCATTGCGAATTGCTGTTCCAAGTTTCGTTCGAGAGTTGAGGTTGAAACTTGCTATAGATGGCGAGGCCGGAAACTAATTCGTGTGGAAAACCTTCGCGGATCGTGAACAGCGGATCACCAGCGGTGTCGATGCGACCAACCATCACCGCGCTATCATAGATGCCGCTGAAACTCTGGCCCAACACATCCTGCGCTTTGGAGTGGAACACTTCACTCAATGCAACGACATCGAACTGATTATTAATGAGATATTGCGCGAGCGTCGCAGCCCGTTGATGGGTTGTCATATTGTAGACGTACTCCGAATTTTCACCCGGCGGTGGAAGAAATTGCGTGTTTTGCGCAAAAATTGTGTAGATCGCTTTTCCGCTGTAATTCAAGTCCTCCACGCACGTACGCGTAAAATAGTGGCGGCTGCTCTCACGTGAGATAGAGTTGGCGCCACTTAGATTCGTGTACGTATGAGAAGTAATAATGATGTTCGATTGATTGCAGTACACCGGTGTCCGTTGTAAACGCTTGATTCGCTAGTGATTCTCCCCTTGGATAAGGGAGGAGTAAAAGGGTTGAATGTATGTAACTCAAG
>JAKEFK010000093.1 GCA_022616075.1 bacterium | reverse complement strand
CTCAAAGGAGGGATTTGGCTTTTGTGAGGTGCTCTCCGTCTTTTGCTTGAATCATTGGATTCAACGCGAACGCGCGTTCAAAATTTTTTACAGCTTTGCCGCTGTATATGAGAATTGGACCATTGAGTACCGCACTTTGTTTGTCATGTTACCGAGTGATGTCATACTCAAGATGACTTGAACTCATCTGCAGGGTCAAAACGCTCGCATGCTTTGCTCGCTCTATTCCTGTTGTCCGCTCTGTTGAGGATTGTGTGGGTTACGTTCGACCTCTGGCAAAGCGAACGAAGGCCAACTAGGCCGGATTCTCCTTCTTATATGCAACCGGCATTGGCATTGCTTCATGAACACCGGTTTTCGATCAATAGAGTAAGCGAAGAACCCGAATTTTTTCGCACGCCGGGATATCCTCTTTTTTTAGCTTCCATTTTCGCCATTTTCGGTGAGAACCTGAGGGTAGTTTGCGTGCTGCAAGCGATTTTAAGCGCAATAACAGTCGTGCTGATATACCGGATCGCAGAACGATTATGGTCTGTGATGGTAGCCTGGATCGCAGCCGGACTGGTCCTTCTGGAACCGCTCCAAACGATTTATACATCAACAATCCTTACGGAAACGCTTAGCACGCTTTTTCTCATTCTTGTTGCATTCTTTGCTGTTCGAATCCTTGATGGGGATCGAGCTTATCCCACCACCTATTTTGTAACCGGAACGGTGCTTGCTGTTTCTATTCTCATTCGCCCCGGGAATTATTATTTGTCGGCATTGTTGCTGATCGCGTTTCTTTGGAAATTCTGGAGAGACTCGCGAGATCGCAAGCCGCAGCTCTTTTCTGTTATGGTATTTCTCATTCCTCTTCTACTGATTGTTGGAGGATGGAAACTGCGGAATCATTATCTGGTAGACTCCTGGCGGCTTTCGAGTGTTGATGCACGCAGCATTATGACGCGTGCGGCCAGCATAATTTCCAGAATCGACGGAATAGAATTGAAAGAGGCTCGAACCCGGTTTGAGGGCAAGCTTGGACGGCGAAAACAGACGGAAAGCATTGGGGATTACCATGAGCGAATGCGGAGCGAAGGAATAAGAATAATTCGGCAACATCCGGGTGAAATCATTCCCATAACGCTGCATGGTCTGAGAAAATTCTTCTTTGGTGTCCCGTTCATACTGTATCCGCTGCATATCCGTGAAACCGTTGTTGCTGTGACTCTCGGCGCCACTCTACTTGGCGTGTTTTATTTCTTCTGTGTTGCAGGGATCCTTATCTCGTTACGATCAGGCCACGGATTGTCACATTTTCTCTTTCTTTCGATATGTATGTACATCACCTTGATCAGCGCAACAAATCAGGAGTGCATCCCAAGATATCGAGTCCCTGTCGCACCGATACTATGTCTTTACGCTGCTGCGAGCCTCGGCTATTTATTCGAGAAACGGAGAAAAACAACATAACAGTTAACCATATGGTTAATCATTACGCAGAGTGGAATAGAAGTCAGCCGGCGAGTGGGTTCTGCGTCCTAACTTAAAGGAGGACTCTGAAATAGGAATTTCCCTTCTGATCAGTATGCATTCGGGTCGAAACGTCTTTGCTGTCGATGGTCCCATAGGATGCTACGATGTTAAAATGCTGGGATCATGAGGTCGCGAGTTGTGTAGACGTATACGATGCTGTTTGTTCGGAAAAATCTTCCTTTATTAATCTCATTCGTTTTCGCATTGCTGCTTGCAGGGTTCTTGCTCTATCCGCTTATCTCCCGGGGAATGGAGATTTTTTCAGACAGCACGAAGTACTTGAACACCGCATCGAATCTGGATGCCGGCTATGGTTTTTCTTTGCGATGCCCGCCGAAGGTGCATCCCAACACGCATTGGGCTCCCGGATACAGCGCGCTGATCGCTCTGTTTTTGGTCTCTGGTTTTCAGTGGCAGGTTGCCTGCAAAATCATCGCGATCCTCTGTTATCTGTTTCTGCTCGTGGGTATCTTTCAGTACGTTCACAAAGTGACAGGTTCATTCTTACTGGCATTTCTTAGTGAGGCAAGTGTCGGTTTTCACCCGAAGATTTTGCGATTCTCCGGCGCGATTCTTTCGGAACCGCTTTCCTGGATTTGCCTGATCGCGATCAGCGGATTGCTGACCGTCCTCATCCTGAAGCCGCGAAAAAAATGGGCCATCTTGCTCGGACTTCTCCTCGGTGTGTCCATGCTCGTTCGATATGCCTACATTCCGTTAGGACCGTTCTGCGTGGGCGTCTTCCTTCTTTTGTGCTCTATAATTCCATGGGTTCAAAGATTGAAATTGGCAATTCTTGTTTCAATTCCTGCGACGATTATTTTTGGAGGCTGGCTACTCCGGAATTGGCTGCTTGCAGGGAAAACCGCCATATCACGCCCGCCAACCGGTACGCTTTCCTCGAATTTGTTGGATGGTTTCGACTCCTGGTTCGACGCATTATTTCTGAAATCTTTTTCTTTTCTCCAGCCTGTGCTATGGATCGTGATTGCTTTTCTGGTCGTTGTCGGCTTGATTTCGTTTTTCAAACGTAAAGGAGAAGAAACTTCAGCTCCAAATATTGCGCTTCTTGTAAATCTCCTTCTTGCATTCGGATATACGGCAGGTCTTGTCCTTTTGAGAACTTACAGAGCAACGCTGGCGCTAAATGACAGGAAATTTACTCAGGTGATTCTGCTATTCGTGCTGATGTTGGCCTTTGCTGCAGCCACGAGATACAAAAAATACATAAGCCGGACTTTTCTTGCCTTCTTGGCTCTATTTCTCATAACGAGCGTAGCGCTGGGCGTTGCAGCGATCCCTGAATTGAAAACTCGTTGGTTAGGTTATTCCGAGTTCGAATCAAGTCCCACAATTCAATATGTAATTCGACAAAACCTTCCGCCGCGCCGGATTGTTACGAACGATTGGGAAGCGTTCTGGCTATGGACAGGTACGTGTCCCCGTTTTTTCCCGGGAGGACGCACGAAAAAAATGGCGGCTTCCCATTTTCAAGAACAAGGTGCCAGGATGCTCGTTTGGTTTAAACGCACCGGACGGCCTGCACTACTAAAAAGGGAGAATGTGGAGTTCGACGTCCCGGTGCGTTTCCTTGAATTTGAGGATGGTTACGTTTATCAGTTCAAGAGAAGAGGGAAGCCAGGACAAGAAACTGTTGTGCCGCCTGTACCCATCGATGAACCGATCGACTCTTCTGAAGAAGAGGAGGATTAATTCGGACCTATTTCCTTTCCCGTTCAGGATCTGATTTAGACCCTGTACTGTAGGAGAGTTTTCCATCTGGCGTTGATACGGCAGGATCCAGCCGAACGAGGTGTGATTCGTCAAAATCGAGATCAGTTTGATTGTGTTGATACTGGTGGTCATGATTGATCTGCGGTGAACTTTCAGGTTTTGGAGCCAGTCCGTTTTGGAGATCCGAGATACGAGGTAAAATCCCAATGTTTTGTTCCAGGCGGCGCATTGCTGCCGCTTTCTTTAATTGTTCCGCCGTTGATGCAGGATTCTCTGTTTTTGAATTTTGGTCCTGCGAGGGAGATTCAGTAACTTTAGGTGCGGAGGTTTCGTTAGCTTCAGATGCCGCCGGCAACTGGAAACTAGCCGGCGGAGAGACCTTTAACGCGCTCATTGAGAGCCCTCATCATTTCGTATTCAACCCAAATTATAATTACCTGCGCAGTCTGTGGCAATCTTACCCGGAATCGACCCAATAGAACATGAGCCGGCGACTATATTATCGGAACCGTTTTCCGGGATTTTGTTGATAGCGATCAGCTCGCTGTTGGCCCACATCCGGAATCGGTATCACTTCAATTGTATTTTTTCCGTTTTGTAAACTGGTCTTCGGCAGTAGCGCGCCAAATCGCAGCTTACCATTGATGAAAAAGGTTCTGGTGACTGTTCGGATTTTCCCGTTTGCGGCAATCGCAAGAACGAGATCCTGTGAGTACGTTGGTGATTTCACTTCGCCTGCAATATATGAGGGGATTGTTGTGGCATTCAAATCCACTTCTTCCAATTCATCACTTCCGCGAATCGTAACCCTGAAATCGTTTTCTGAAGAAATGTGCAAGCCATTGACGTCTTTGTTCAATAACTCAGGAAAAGGTCCAATCTGATAAATGTCAGATATGCTCGTAGCTTTTCCAAAGATTTCATTCTTGCGTTTGAGCGTTCTGTTTTCTTCTCGTATATCGCAAGTCAAATCGGAAACTGTTTCACTGCTCAGAAATACCTTTCTGTATTCACGTTCCGGCAAATCCGTACGAGTGGCTGAAACACCATCCGTTTTCCAGGGCATTTCCAGCTCAAGCATGCCGGCAATCGTCGGCAAGATGTCCACCGTTTCAAGTTTTCGATCGATGATTGTTCCTCTTTTTTGCATCGGCCCCTTAATGAAAAATGGAACCAGCAGAATATCCTGGTATGTTGAAGTCGTGGCCTGGCGGGCCTGTCGTCCGCCTGGCCAAACCGAAATTCCGTGATCTGCGGTGATCACGATCAGCGCTCGATCATAAATGCCCGTGTCTTTCAGTTTCCGGATTAAATCGCCAAGGAGTTTGTCCGCATAGCCAAGCTGCAGTAGATGCCTCTGATAAGCCACAATTGCCGCCCAATCACTTTTTTCCCAGAACTGATCCTGTTTCTGTCCTTCACCGAAATCAAAATATTGCTGTCCATTCGGCAAGTATCTCCAGGGGCGGTGCGGCAAAGAAACATGCAGAAAAGACAAGAATGGTTCCTGCGAAGGCACGATGGATCGAACAAAGTTCTCGAACAGCTCCCCTCTGTCAATCTTGCCTTTTTTGGGCTCGGCTGCGCTTGTGTTCCAGAAATCACCCCAGGTTGAGCTCACATCCGGCAACGACGAGGAATAAGGAGGAGGAACAATCAATTGAAGATATACCGCAACCGCATCGAGACAGATCGCTTTCACCACCGAAGACTTTCCTGTAGAGGTTGCCTTGATTTTGTTGAGCTTTTCAGGACAGAGTGAGGTTACAGATTCGAACACTCTTAATTCATGAGAACCGGCCAGGAGAGTGAACAGATTTTCCGGATGATCCGTCAAAGTTGGAAGTAGCGTTCGGACAGGATACTTTCCTGTAAGAATCGAAGGAACGGCGCGATGTGTAACCGGCGAAATGGTTGTTGTGTTTCTGTACCACGTAAAATCCTTCAATAGTGCTGTAAAATTCGGATACAGCGCGGAATCCATTATTAATTTTTCATTCATCAGTGAGCTAACCGGAAGTTCATCGAAGAGGACCATCACCACGGGGGTTGTGGAAGAAGTTTTTGAGAACTCTCCACCCGAAATTTTTCCGCTCCAGATCAGTCTGCGGACCGAATCATCGAATGCGAACAAAAGGGGGACCGCTATGATGAGCACGCTGAGCAAGGTAACAGCGGTCCGCATGATGCTCATCCGGTAGTAGAGGATCACAAAGATCAAGCCGCCCAATGAGGAAAAGAGAATTGCCAGGAAACCTGAAAAGAAACTGAGCTGTTTCAGAACAAGAGCTGAGAAGCCGCTGAAGAAAACGAACAGGAAAACGTGGTGAACCGCCCGCAAGGACCTCGGACCAAAGAAGCTTGCCGCTAATTCAATGACAAGGAATGGAAGGGGCAAGAGCAGACAAAGAATCGCCAGAAATCCAAGAATTTCCAGGGTTTTTGCTCCATGCGCGACGAAAAATGTCGGATTTTGCGTCAGCTGCTGCAAGACCGGCTGCGCGACGACCAGACTGACCAGCGTAAAAATATGGAGCGCGTATGTTCGAAAAGAATGCTCGTTTAACAAGATCGTATAATGATAAACCAAAGGCATCTTTTGCGCCCCTTTAGATTCCCCACACTTGCTCTTAAAAACAATCCTCGACTTTACTTAGACCAGTTGTTCAAGAGAACATCGTAATGGCGAACCTTTGTTTCCGGATTGATCAGGAATTCCGGATCTCGAGGCATCTGGTAAACTTTCTCGTAATCTTCGCCCGCAAATTTCTTAATCGACTCCACAGAATCCCAGTACGAGATCACCAGGAAGTCTGCCGTATCTTGATTGATCTTCCGAAACATTTGAACTCCCAGATTGCCGGGGATCGATTGGATCTTCGTGATTCCTTTTTCCTGCAAATAGGCGGTGTATTCATCTGCCTTCGCTGCCGGAGTTTGGCCGTGCCACATACGGGCGATAGCAAAATGCGGGGTCTCTGTTTCAGCAGGCTGATATTGGACAAGCATGAGAATCAATATTGGTATCGCTAAATAAATGGTTGTTCGCTTCACTTCGATTCCTCCTTTTTTTGAACTATTGGACAGACACAGCCCATCAGACAAGGATTTTGCCACAACCGGTTCCCGAACGTCACCATCTGCGAGTTAACAGTCTATCTGCGGGATAGATTTGCGTTTCGACATGGGTCAAGTCAGAATCAGCAAGATATGCTTTTACCGGGAACAAGACTCGGACCGTACAAAATCCTTTCCCAGCTCGGTTCCGGAGGAATGGGTGATGTCTATCGTGCCAGAGATGTACGGCTGGAGAGAGATGTTGCAGTAAAGGTTCTCACGGATAAACTCGCCAACGATCCGGACGCGATCCTGCGTTTTGAGCGAGAAGCAAAAGCGATTGCAGCGCTTTCCCATCCCAATATTCTCGCGATACACGACTTTGATCGTGACCAGGATCTCTACTACGTCGTGACAGAGTTTCTGGAAGGAGAGCCCCTTCGGAAAAAAATTGGCTCTCTTTCCTGGAGAAGGTCCGTTGAATACGGATTGGAAATTGCGAAAGGTCTTGCTGCCGCTCATTCGAAAGGAGTCGTTCACCGGGACCTGAAGCCGGAAAATATTTTCATTACAACGGACGGACGCGTGAAGATTCTTGATTTTGGTTTGGCTCAAATAAGACCACCCAAAAATCCTGCTGCAGTGGGCGATTCCGTTCCAGACCCCACAGAAGAACACGTGCTTGGAACCGTTGGATACATGTCGCCGGAACAAATTCGTTCGCAAACTGTGGATGGGCGAACCGATATTTTTTCGCTGGGGTGCGTACTCTATGAAATGGTAAGCGGGAAAAAGCCTTTTGAAGCGGAAACCATTTACGAAACGGTTTCACGAGTCTTGCGTGAAGATCCGCCCGAGCTATCAGAAATGGGAAAGAGGATTCCGATTGAGCTACAGCGCTTGATCCTGCACTGTCTGGAAAAGAATCCTGAAGAGCGCTTTCAATCTGCTCACGATGCCGCCTACAACTTAAAGACAGTAATGAATCTGGCAGATACGCTGCAAACAGCATTGCCCGGTCTGTTCGAGCTCAAATTGTCGCGAAATCGCTTTTTCTGGTTTGCTATTGTCATCGTGTTGTTGCTGGTTTCGGCCGGCCTGTACTGGATTTCCTTTGGAACAGGACGCGTGCGTTCTCTTGCGGTAATTCCTTTATCAAACATGACACAGGACTCGAGCTTTGAATATCTTGGAGAAGGTATCTCGGAAAGTGTTACCAATCGTCTTTCCGAATTGCCTTCTTTGCGCGTCATGGCTCCCAGCACTGTAAATCGCTTCCGCACAATGGACGATCCGGTCGAAATCGGAAAGCAACTGAAGGTAGACGCGGTTTTAGCAGGTAACATTTTAAAGCAGGGAGATCACATTATAGTCCGCGTGAATCTTGTGGATGCGCGCGATGGAACAGGCATCTGGGGTGAGCAATTTACACGAAAGAATCTTGAATTTCTGTCGTTGCAAAATGATATTGCGCGCGAGATTGCCCGCGCTCTGGATCTTCAATTGAGTGGAGACCAGGAGAAATTGCTGAACAAGGCTCAGACAGCGAACCAGGATGCTTATCGTTCGTATCTTCTTGGTCGCTATTTCTGGAACCGCCGCACCGCAGATGATTTGAGACTGGCCAAGCAACATTTTCAGGAGGCGATCCATATGGATCCGTTGTATGCGATGGCCTACGCGGGTCTAGCTGACTGTTACGCGATGATAGGCAGTTACGATCTGGTGGAGCCACGGGACGCCTATGCGCGCGCGCGAGCAGCCGCTGAGCAGGCCCTGGATATTGATGAACAACTGGCAGAAGCTCACAATTCACTGGCCCACATTAGCATGTACTACTGGGACTGGCCCAAAGCCGAACGTGAATTCAAACGGGCCATTGATCTCAAACCAAATTACGCGATTGCGCATCAGTGGTACGCAAATTATCTGGCCATTACGGGACGCACGAAGGAAGCAATCGACGAGGCGCGACTGGCGCTGGAATTGGATCCTCTTTCCTTAAGCGTGACTGTTGTGCTGGGCCGCCAGTATTACATTGCTCGGCAGTTTGACAGCGCTCTTAATTTTTTTCAAAAAGCTCTCGAAGTGGATCCACAGTATGGTCCTGCTTATGCCGCGCTGGGTCAGGTTTATGTGCAGATGCGCAGATATGATCAGGGGATTGCCGCAATTCAAAAGTCGATCCAGCTTTCTCCACAAACCACCGATTATCAGGCAATTCTTGCGTACGCATATGCAGTCTCCGGGAAAAAAGAGGCGGCAGAGCTCCTTCTAAAAGATTTGCAGGGACAGGATCAATACGTTTCTCCGGTTTACATTGCCATGATTTACACGGGGCTCAGCGATAAGGACAAAGCCTTTGAATGGTTGCAGAAGGCGCATCAGGAGCATTCAGAGTATTTAAGCTTTGTGAAAGTGGAACCGGAGTTTGAACCGTTGCGCACGGATACTCGTTACATGGCGCTGATCCGGTCACTGGGACTAAAGAGCTAGCCAAGCATACTTGAAATCTGTGGCACAACAACGGTTATCGAGCTCATGTAAGAAGGGAGATAGGGGGATGGAAGAGCGATAGGGAGATAAAGAAAAGTTTTAAGTGTTTTCTATTCTTCTGAAGT
>JAKEFK010000092.1 GCA_022616075.1 bacterium | reverse complement strand
GCGATCTTGGATGCTGTCCGTATGATTCCCGTATAAAAAAGTATGAGATGAGAATTCAGCTCCTTCAGCCGGCCGGAGTCAATCACAATCGGACGGACCGAAAATTCCCCGTTTTGCAAAAAAGTCACATGATTCATCCCGCCATAAGCAGCCAGAACCTGATCCTGAGACCCCACGGTTTCTTTTAGAATTTCCTGTTCCAGGTGAATGCTTTCTACCGCCAGTTGCCGCCGGCTTGGCATATTGCCCTTGAGCGCATACAAGGCATGAAGCAATCCCACAGTGAATGCGGAGCTGGAACCGATACCGCTTCGCGCAGGCAAATCTCCATCGTGATGAATCTCCACACCGCGTTCCATTCCTATAAACCGAAGCGTTTCCCGGACGGCAGGATGCTGGATCTGATCAATGGATTGGCAGTCTTCAATCTTCGAGTAAACCACCCGAATTCGGTGATTGAAAAAGGGAGGCAAATAACGGCAGGTAAGGTAACAGTATTTGTTAATCGCGCTGGCCAGCACTGCTCCGCCATGCTGGCGATACCAGGCGGGGTAATCGGTCCCCCCACCAAAAAACGAGATGCGATAAGGTGTTCGCGTTATGATCAATCAATTAAACTCACTAAACAAAGGATCTAAATCGAGAACTCGAAAACGGACCTGCCAAAAAGCGGAAATATTCCTGTAATGCCGCGCTAATTCAAACAATCGATTCGCTTCATCATGATTCCCTAACTTTCGTTCGATAATGGCCCAAAACAGAGTGCCAAGAGCATTTTCGTTTGTCATCTTATTGCAGATCTCAGTAATCATTGCTCTTTTCTTTTCAAGGCGCTTTCTGTCCAGTTTGTCGCGGGCATCGTAGTCCAAAACAATTTTGTAATTGATCTGGCAGTCAATTGCCATGTACAGGTCTTCCATTTCTTCACGCGCGGGCACTCGCGATAGATCACCCGAAAATAAATTCACAAAGTTCTTGGCTTTTTCCTTTTCCAGTTTTTCTCGCTTGCCCAGCGTTCCGGTTGCGCCCACTTGAAACGTTCTGGATTTGCCAAGGACAGTTGCCGGGATATCGCCCAGCAATCCCTGATCCTGCATCAGCTGAAAAATAGGTGTTCCTGTCATGGGGGTGAGTATTTGAAGTGGCATCCAATCCAATTTCATTTCCAGAGATAAATTCACAGTATCCAGCATCATCGCCAGAGTTTCGTTTGGAAAACCAATGATAAGAAACCCTTTGGTGAAGATACTCGGCGTATCTTCCAGATATTTTGCGGCCTTTCTAAAGGATTCAACCGTACCCGGCTTCTTCATGAACCGGAGCATTTCCGGATTTCCGGACTCAATCCCGATATTGAAACCGACCACTTCTGCGTCAACACAGGCTTTCAGCAGTCTTGGATTCAAACAAGCAGCTATAACACCATTCGACATATCGGAAGTAACACCAAGCTTTCGCGCCGCAAGTTTTTCAAAAAGCTCAATCGCGCGTTCCCCATCGTAGAACACATCATCATCCAACCACATGATGTGGCTGACACCATATCGATCCCGCAGATTTTGAATTTCATCAATTACATCATCCACGGTCCGAGTTCGTACGCCGGGGCCATTAACACTGCGGACCGAGCAAAAACCACATCTGGCCCGGCAACCGCGTGTTGACAGCACAGTTGCTGCTATCGCTGTTTCGGGACGCAAAAAGGTATACGCGCCGATTCTGCCCACCTGCGAATATTCCCGGAGCGGCAGGTCTTTGAAATCCGGAGAATAAACGAGCTCTTCCGGCGTAGACCGTTTTGACAGTTTGATCACCTGACCATCCATCAGTGTGGCAACCTGTCGCAATTCCTCGACCGGCCTGGCAGCATTCACAACATCAAAAAACGAAACAATGCTGTGGTCGGCTTCGTAGAGCAAAACAAAATCAACATCCGGCACATCTTGCAGGAATTGCTCTGTCGTGAGCGAAACATGCACACCGCCGGCAAGGATCGGCATCTCCGGATAATTCGAGCGGATGTAATGAGCGATGTCTTTGATCGGCTGGTGCCCCATATTAAACATGCAGCTCAAGCCCACAACATCGGGCTGAAATTCAGCTATTTTCTTGTCAAGTACCTTTTCCCAGATCCGATAACTGAATTCGGCGGCTGATGAAACGCGGTGAGCGTGTCCAATGACTTCGTGACCCAGATCACAAAGGTCCGTTGAATAGCCATGTTCTTCAAGCGAGGTCACTAAAATCGCAGGTCCGTAAGGAGGGAAATTCGGATATCGCTTCAGCCTTGCATTCTCCCAGAGGAAATCCTGTTCACTGATTTGCGGGCAATGAATCAGCAGAATTTTTTTGTAAAGAGGATGATCAAAAACAGAATTGAGTTTTGATCTCATTTTCAGAAGATCGTCAAAGGAAGAATCGGCAGCCTCGTAAATGTGGTCGTATCTTTTTACGATGGGCTGCTCTACTGCGGGCATCTCAATCCCTCTCTTTCCAGTAGTCCACGACGGCCTTCATGAAGTCGGCATTGTTGTTGTAATGAGGAGAGGTTATGAGATTTCGATCGATCACAACGGGAACTTTGTGCAGATATTCTGCTCCTGAATTCTTAACATCCGCCTCAATGCTCCAGTAGGCCGTCATTCTTCGGCCCCTTGTAATTCCGGCGGAAATCAAAACCCATGGACCATGGCAGATTGCGGCAACCAATTTTCCAGCTTTATCCATCTCACGGATGAATTCCAAAACCTCTGGAATGATTCGAACTCGATCGGGAGCTTCAAACCCACCCGGGATGAAGACCATATCGAAATCGGAAACCTTTAGATCCGAGGTGCTCATCGTTGCTTTGGCTGGGTTTCCATATTTTCCATGAACAACTGCGCCATCTTTGGTCGCAACATCGACCTGAAATCCAGCTTCAATCAAACGATAGTAGGGGTAAATATATTCCTCATCTTGAAAACCAGGACCGGTAATAATCACTGCTTTTTTCACTTTGTTTCTGCCTTTGCCAAAAAATTAAGATGCGCCGCGTACTTTCGTTCCAACTTATGATTCGTCATAAACTGTACATGATCCAACACATCTTGTCCAAATTTCGTCCTCATCATCCCCAGATAATTGGGACTCGAAAAATAGGTATGAAATGCATGGTCCCTGAAAGCCAATACTTCGCCGGAAGATAGTTTATTGGTTGGCAGTGGGAGCGTTTCAAACGCATGCTGTGAGTATCCGATCCAGCCGGGCCCTCCTTCGTTTTCCGGCAAAGGAAGCTTCTGGTCCACCGCCATTTTGTGCAATGGCGATCCGGGATATGCCATCGCCGAATAAAAATTCGCCCACTCAGTGTTTAATTGCAGCGCCAGATCCAGCGTGGCCTGCATGGATTCGAAAGTATCATCCGGCAATCCGAAGATATAGTTGGCTCCCACATAAATTCCGTGGGCTCTCGTTTTGGCAACTATTTTGGCAATATCTTCATCACCAAAGCGGCCTTTCTCGACTCCATCACGAACGTATTTACTGCCCGATTCAATGCCGATTCCAAGCCAGTTGAAACCGGCCTTCTTCAATTTCTCAAGGAACGGATCGCGAATCGTATCCACTCGTGCATACGCCCAGATATTGAGTTTGTAGCTGCGTTCAATAATCAGATCGCAAATGCCGAGAACCTGAGCCGGTTTCAGTACAAACATTTCATCTGCGAACTTAATATTCTTGACTCCGTAGTCGTTGACCAGAATATCAATTTCCTTGATGACAGATTGCGGAGAAAAGTACCGGATGCCGCTCCCGCCAAATGGTGCATTGATGCAACAAAAACTGCACTTGTAGGGGCATCCGAAACTTGCATAGAGCGAAGCGTAGGGTTGGCGATCATGAATGTGATCCCAGCAATGCCAGTTATGTGCTTTGTAGTTTTTCATGGGGAGCAGGTCCCAGGCCATGCCCGGCAGTTCCTCCTCTAGATTCTTGATGTTATTGAAAACGGGGCTGGATGCGACTGTGCCATTTTCCATGTACCAGAGTCCGCCAATCGAGCGAAACTGATCAGATCCGGATTTCAATGCTTCGAGAACGCCCAGAATCGTATACGGTCCCTCCCCCTGGCAGACAAAGTCGGTTGCTTCTTCCCGCAGAGTTTTTTCGGGAAGCGCGCTCGGGTGCGTTCCTATAAACATGATTTTCAGCGCAGGATTTGCTTCCTTGATCATTCTGGCAACATCACCGGCCGCAGGCATGCACTGTGTTGAAGCAGATGGTTGCTGGCCATACACAACAAATACCGTGAGCACAGGATTTGCTTCTAGAATTCGAGAAACCGTCTCTTCATAAGTTAGAAGTTCGGCTTCTGCATCCAGAATTCCAACACCATAACCATGCTTCCTTGCAGAATTCCCAATAAGACCAGCCCAGATCGGAGGTTCATAAGCAGCAAGATCATTTGCAAGAGATTGGTAAACACGCTTCTTACCAGGCGCATTCACCAGCAAGAGATCAATATGACTCTTTTTCATTTCTTTTGTGAAAGTAAGGATTGAATGGAACGAATGATTTTTTCTGCCGGCGGCGTGATATTTTCCAGATGAGGTGCGACACCGCATACGCGGTCTTCCAATCCTAATGCATGGACCGGCTTCCCAGTTTGGTGCATCAGTTCATAAGCGATTGATCGAGATGCGCCGGTGATCTCGTAGTCTGAATCAATCACCAACCCCATTTTGGATTTCTTCAAACTTTCCAGCGCCCGCTCTGACGGTTGAAATGGTTTCAACCACAAGCTGTGGACAATGTTTAGTTTCACGCCGTTTGTCTTCAGGATTTCTTTCGCTTCCAGAAGATTGAGCCGCGAAGCGGAAATAGCAAACACAGTAATATCTGCGTCCTCAACAAATTCATCTTCCATCTCACGATCAATCGTAAAACTTCTCCGATGCTCGCTTACATAAATAGGATCATCATTTTTCATGAAGTGATCCCACACGTTTTTATACTCTCCCGGAGTCATGGGCGCGGCAACCGGCATTCCGGGTGAGTGCATGAAAATGCTGTGAATGCTGGAAGAAGCGGTATGTCCTATCCCGTTCCCTTCCATTCCGATGGACCGGATAAAGATGGGTACGGGAACCCCCCAAACTGCTTTAGATTTTGCGGCGTAATTCACTAAAGAACTACAGTTATACCACATAAACCCCTGGTACCGGATGACAAAGATGGGTCGTCTTCCCATTAAAGCGCAACCCACAGCAAATCCTGGCGCAGCAATATCAGTCATCGGGATCTCAACAATCCCCGTGCAATCCGGAACCGTACCACCGATCCATCCGACCGCCGTAACACACTGACCGAGCAATAGACCATTCCCTTTTTCCAGGTGATTTCTGGTGATTTCTTTTATCGTTTCTGCAGTTGTTTTTCCCATAGCAGATCTGTTTTTCCTTTGTTTTCGCGGTCCATTGCTTCCATTTCATTTCCAAGACCCAGGTACGCGAGCTGTCCTCTAATCCATTCGTAACGATCCCATTCCGGCAGCCCATCCGTTCCGACGCCGGCGTGCCAGAGCACTCGAACGGTTCGAATATTGATGAAACCGGGAAGATTCTTGCTCATCTGTTTCGTATGATGCGCGATCAGCCACGGATCATCCGTAATATCGACTGCGGGGATTCCCAGTGAACGCGCAACATCAACCGGGGACCAATTTCTCCGGACTTCAGTTTTGGTCAGGATGCTCAAATCATTGTCTTCGCAAACAAAAAGCACGGGAAGTTTTCGTGTGGCCGTGAATCCTAAAGACGGATAAATGTAATCTTCTTCAACGGATGCATCTCCACAAATCGCTAAAGTTCGTTTAGAACTCGCCAGAGCAGCTCCAACGGCAATCGGGATCTGTTCTCCCATCAATCCGCTATGTCCGAACATCTTTATGTCACGGCCCTGGATTGCGTTCGATCCGGACATTCCTCCGGAGCAACCGGAGGGCAATCCCAGAAGTTCATCCCGCAATTCTTCAGGCTTTCCTCCATAGTTCAGATACAAAGAATGGCATCGATGTTGTCCGAAGATTAAACAATCCGGAAATGACAGTGACAACGCAGCGCTATTGAATTCAGAGCCAAGAGAAAGATAAATCGGAATGCTAAAAATCTTTTTGTCATAAGCCTCTTTCACTTTTAATTCAAAGTGACGCGCAAAATTCCCTCGGCGGAAAAGCTCTCTGGCGAAGTCGTTGCCAAATTCTTGTGGTAATCCTGGAATCTGGCCTAAAGTTGCAGATCGCATTTTCTATTCCACCTGAAATCGCATAAGGACAAGCTCGCCATGCAAATTGAGGGAATCTAATTGAAGAAGCTCCGCCCCCCTTTCAATATTTCCGATGCATAATACTTTTTTTTCTCTGGAATCCAACAGTTCCCCGCGGCAGCAGCAGTAATACGCGGAATCAGACCATTCGAAAGTCTTCAGAGAATCTTGACTGGAAAAGGACACAACATCGATGCAGCAGTTGCCAATAGAATGCGGAGAAAGGGGAGAGCCGTCGATCCAGAAATAGCCAAACTCCTCCAAGCCGTCTGTTCGCATCTCAGACATACCCTCGTAACCTGAAGATTGGCGGTCATATTCATCTTTCAGTCTCACCAGGTCTGTTTTGGCGGGCGGAGATTCGACTTCGATCAGAAAAGCGCCACTCGATAGAAGCGCCTTGGTGGAATGAAACACGCCCCGGTCAATTGCGATCGAGCTCATAGGTTTCAGATGCGCCCTCTGACCGAAAAAATTGCACTGCACTTCACCTTTGAGGAGAATCAGCGAAGTCTGTTTGCCGGGATGGCAGTGCATGGAGGTCGAATGGCCTTCTCCAAGATGCAAAAACCAGATCGCAACGTGTTCATTTTCGAACACCAGGAATTCATAACCCCAGGGTTTTAAAACGACCTTATTCCGGTAGTCTTCCGGCTGCTCAAAAGTTTTGATCGAACGGGAGGAAGCTTGTCTCAGACGCTCCAGAGTCCTTTGATCTCTTTCTGAGGCTTTAATCCGTTTTCCCATAAATCAGGATTTTCCGATTCTGGTTAGGAAATCGGAGTAGCAGATTTCAATTCCTTCTTCCAGCGCCATCTGATTCTTCCATCCCATCTCGGAAATCTCGGTAAGGTCCAGGAGTTTAATGAGTGTCCCATCAGTTTTAGATCGATCGTAGACAATCGTCCCTTCAAAACCGACAATTTTCTTGATCACTTCTGCGAGTTCTTGAACCGTCGTATCAACACCGGACCCCACATTCACCGGAGCATTGCCACTATAGTTTTGTCCCAGAAAAATTGCTGCCACAGCGCAACTGTCTGAAAAAAGAAAGTCACGGATGCCACGTCCGGAGCCCCAGATAATGACTTCGTTTTTCCCTCCTTTTTTTGCCTCGTAAAATTTTCGAATCAACGAAGGAATGACCATGGAATTCAGAGGCGCATAATTCTGATTGATCCCATAAAGATTAGAAGGAATGATCGTAATAAAGTCCGTGCCGTATTGAAGATTGTAGGATTGGCACATTTTCATTCCAGCGAGTTTCGCCATACCCAGTGCTTCATTCGTGGGTTCCAATAAACCGGTCATCAGATGCTGTTCTTTCATCGGCTGAGGGCAATTCTTCGGATACATGGTGGAAGAGCCAAAAAAGATCAGCTTTTTTACTTCTGCCACATAAGAGGAGTGAATGACATTTGCTTCAATCTGGAGGTTTTCGTAGATAAACTCAGCGCGATAGGTATCGTTTGCGTAAACTCCTCCCACTTTCCCTGCGCAGAGGAAAACAATTTCAGGCCGCGTTTCGAGGAAGAATTGAGAAACCTGTGGTTGATCCAGCAGGTCCAACTCTTTTCGCGATTTGACGATGATTTGAGTAAACCCTTGTTTTTTCAGCACGCGGTAGATGGCCGAACCGACCAACCCCGAGGCACCGGCGACAAAAATCCGCTGATCCTGCTTCATGGTCATCTCCCTCTCGATTATACTAACTCAAATCAGGTTCTGATTGGTGCGTAGTTGCGGCAAATGCTCTGCCACTACTATTCAGGAAATCTTGATAGGTGATTTGCAGAGCTCTTTGAAAAGATGTGATCGGCTTCCAACCCATTTCTAACAGTATGCTTGAGTCAAGAGCTTTGAAAAGCATTCCGTCCGGATAACTCAGGTCATAAACTATTTTTCCAGAATATCCAACCACTTTCCGGATCGCTTCTGCGAGCTCCGCGATGGACAACTCTGTACCACCGCCAAGATTAACGGGGAGATGACCCTCGTAATGTTGCATAACGAAGAGGCATGCATCAGCGAGGTCATCGACAAATACGAATTCGCGGCGAGGTTTTCCTGAACCCCAAACAACCACCTCGCCCGACTTCGCCCTCGCTGCTTCATGCATTTTCCGAAGAAGCGCCGGGAGTACATGCGCATTCTCAAAATCGTAAACATCACCTGGTCCGAATGCATCGGCAGGAATTCCGGTTATGAAAACATCATCGTGCTCCCTTTTATATGCCTCACAAAGTTTCATGCACGCGATTTTGGCAACGGCATACGCATCGCTAGTCGGTTCGAGAATTCCAGTCATAATCGATTCCACCTTCATCGGTTGCTGGCAGTGCTTTGGATAGCAGCAAGAGCTTGCCAGATACAGCAATTTTCGAATGCCGAAACGGTGAGCATTGTGAATCACCAGCGATCCTGCTAATAAGTTGGAAAGCATCAGCTCAGCAGGATGGTCCCTGTTTAATTTGATTCCGCCGGACCGTCCTGCCGTGACGAAAACGTATTCTGGCTGCACCGATGAGAAGAAATCTTCGACCTGGCGCGATTCATAAGTATCCAGTTCGAAATCGACTACATTTGTGTAGGCTTGCTTTTTGAGCTGGCGCAACAATGCCGAGCCGATCAATGTATTCCTCCCCGCAACCCAGATTCTCGAATCTTTTTGCAAAGCTAATCTCCTAAAAACTCAGAGGCACGCTTATAAGATTCCGGAGTTCCTATGTCCAGAAATGGCCCACCACTTTGATAACCAAGTAATCCTCGTCCGATCCAGGAAGGGAATATTTGCTCTTCGAGCGAAAGAAAGGAGCCGGCAGGGATTTCTTTGATCATTTTGCGAGCCAGCAGATACACACCGGCGTTAACCCACCCTGACTCCGATGCACTGCCTTTCTCTTCAAATCGAGTTACGACTGAAGAGACAGGATCGGTTTGCACTTGACCATAACGGCTCATTTCTGCGACCCGTGTGAGCAAAATGGTAGCCTGTGACTTTTTTGAGTCATGCCATTTCAACATGTCTTTCAAATCGGTCAAACAGATCGAATCACCATTCATAATAAGGACAGGGTTCGATTTTATTAGAGGCAACGCCAGGCGCAAAGCTCCCGCTGTACCCAATGGTTCACGCTCTCTTGAATAAGTCAGTTTCAGACTCATGTAAGTATCGCCGAATAGATTGTCAATCTGCTCCCCCAAATAACCGGTGCAAAGAATAACCTCTCTGGTTCCTGCCTCTTGAATTTGATCAAAAAGGTAAGTCAGAAAAGGGCGGCCGCGGACTTCAGCCAGAACTTTAGGGCGGTCCGGAACAGAGTCGCGCAGTCTCGTTCCCAGACCACCCGCAAGAATGATCGTTGTTAAATCGGAAAATTTCTGCGCTGGCTCAGGCATTTTTGAAAGGAGAAAAGGCAAGCATTCGGTAACCTTTCAATATCTCCTGAATGCCTTGATCCAAAGAGCGCGTTGCTTCAAATCCCGCTTCACGCAGCCGCTGGTTGGAAACGATGTAATTTCGTTTGTCCGGGTCGGAGGCAAGGGGAGCATGCTGTATCGAAAACTGAGGGACGTGCTCTTTTACCTTCAGCGCCAACTCTTCTTTCGATATATTTGCGCTATCGAGACCTACGTTGAAGGTGCGTCCCATCATCCTGTCGATGTTCTCCAAACAGAAAAGAAAACAATCGGCAACATCCCGAATGTGAACAAAATTGCGTTTGAAATCTTTTTCAAACAAAACAATGTAACCATCTGTAACAGCCGCGTAGACAAAATGATTCACCAGTACATCCAATCGCATGCGGGGTGACATACCAAAAACAGTTGCCAGACGCAAGGCGATGCTGTTGTTACTGCCCAACAACTCTCTCTCCGCCTCCACTTTTGTCCGGCCATAAAGACTGATCGGTTCTAATGGTGTTTCTTCCGTGCAGTAAACGTCGCCACTCTTTGTGCCGTAACCGCTGTTTGTTGTGGGATAAATAATGATCTGGTCGCGGCTCCGGAGCCGGTTCAGGAGCCGAATGGCCTCCAGATTCACCGAAGTAGCGAGCAACGGATCGAGATCGCACGCGGGAGCTCCCACGATTGCTGCTAAGGGGATAATTGCGTCTGCGTCTCTTAACAGACTCTTTATCAGTTGTTCGTCCCTTACATCCCCGAAAACAAAATCAAAGGATGGATCGGAACACAAATGAATGAGACTTTGTTGACGGTAAATCAGGTTATCGATCACGCAAACTTTGTGTCCCGCCGTGAGCAGGTGTTCGCACAAAATGGATCCGAGGTATCCTGCTCCGCCTGTAACAAGTATTTGCATAGACAGAATTCTACCGCATGACACTAAAGATGTTTGCTGACAATTTTGACGAACTCTTTCATTCTCTGAAAATATGTATGGTCGTGAAGTGTTCTCAGTTGACCGGCTCTGGCAATCGATTCCCGTTCAGAGGAATGGTCCAGGTAATACTTTATAAACTCGGCGCATTCTTCAAAATTGCGGTATGTCACAACTTCTTTTTGAGGCTCAAACAAGTCGACAAGGTTTTCCTTCCAGTCTGTTATCAGCATGGTTCCAACGCCGGTTGCTTCGTATAATCTCATGTTATTTGCAAAAGGCGGAATGTCACCGTGATGATTCACGGTAATTTTTGATCTGGATAAAATTTCATAAAGTTTGCGTCCCCATGCTTCACCCTTGTAATGCTTACGAATCGACGAATTCTGGGGGAATTGCTCAATGGAAGGCCCCCAGACTTCCATTACATCAAACGTCTTGCACAGAAATTCTATCAACTCTCTTCGACTATCATGAACACCTTTAAAAAAATTACCTACAAAAGTAACTGTGCTCGTTTGTTCTGTATTCTGAATTTCCGGCAAAATGGATGTCTCGAAGGCCATCGGCCATGAGTAGGCCGGCAATCCTTTGCGCTTAAAGAATTCAACCGTTGGAGGGAATGACGAGACAGCTAGGTCGTAGCAACTGAAATCCTGGGTATCCGGCAGTAAGGTCGCGGCATGTTGGGCTACCAGCAACCGGATCTGCGGCTTCATTTGCTTTAAAAACGGTGTGCTAATGAATCTTACGTCGAGATTTACTACAACATCGGGTCTGTAAAACTTGATCTGAGCCGCCAGGATTTCATATACCCATGCCTGTCGGCTTTGTCTGAAAGGCTGAATTCGTTCCTGCAGAAAGCGCCTCAATGAAGAAAGCGGCTTTTTCCGTTCAGGTTTTGTTCCCTGTGAGAACTCTCTAAACCAGGCATTCTGTAAGTCAAAGTTGTTTGCATGAATGTCCCATGCTTCATGACCAATTCTTCGTAAGTTCTTCGAATAAAAATCCGCAGTTCCAAATAGGGTATCCTCTCGGGCTTCTAACTGCTTTTGATAGCTTTCATTCGCCAATTGTTGATTGATGCCATAAAGCGAGCGTAAGAAGGGCGAATAGTCCGTATTAATGAAGAGGAATCTCATACGTCAGAGGGATTTCTTCGTGGTAGAGACGTGATGCCAGGGCACGCTTTTTCAAAAGCGATCATGATCTTGCCGGTTTGTTCTGGTAAACCGGCAACTCCTTTGGTTGCGTAGCGCATGTATTTGACCTGTTAGTATAATCGAACTCACAGCTGGATTTGCTGACACCACCTGATCATGCAGGCTGACGTCCTGACTCTGCCGATTTGCTATAATTGAAAAACGATTCATGAACGATCTGAAAAATTCTGATGGACAGCCAGTTGTCTGGGACCTGATTATCCGTCCCCATCGAGCACTGCTCGATATTCCCTTTGGCGAGCTGTGGAATGCTCGGGAACTCATCGGCATTTTCGTCTGGCGTGATTTTATTTCCACATACAAGCAGACTATTTTGGGTCCGGTGTGGTACATCATCCAACCCGTTACTGTGGCGCTCACTTACTTGTTTGTTTTCAGCAAAGTAGCAAATTTATCCACCGATGGACTCCCACCGCTTCTGTTTTATCTTTCCGGAACGATTATCTGGAATTATTTTTCGGCGAACCTGACGAAAACTTCATCCACTTTTGTCAACAACAAAGCATTGTTCGAAAAAGTATATTTCCCCAGATTGGCAATTCCGATTGCGATTGCAATAGGCAACTTGATCAGTTTTTCTATTCAAGCTGCAATTTTTTTGTTATTTCTTGCCTATTTTAAAGTTGCAGGCGCAGAGGTGAGTCCGAACCTATCGTTGCTTTTGCTCCCTCTGCTGTTGTTCATGATGGCTTGTTTGGGATTGGGGTTTGGCATCATCGTATCCGCCCTTACAACGCGCTATCGAGATCTCAATCATCTGATAATTTTTGGTTCTCAGCTTCTACTCTTCGTCACTCCTGTTATTTACCCCGTTTCCTCGATCCCACAGCGCTTTCACCATCTTGTTTGGATAAATCCCATGGCGCCCATCGTGGAGACGTTTCGCTATGCATTTCTTGGTGCAGGCACGTTCAATCCCCATCATTTGTTTTACTGTTTTGCCTTTACCGTTGCCATTCTGATAACAGGCGTGCTCCTTTTCAATCGAGCTGAAAGTACTTTCATGGATACATTGTAACGATGCCCCTCGCAATCGTCACTGAGAACTTAAGCAAGCAGTACAGACTTGGAACCATTGGCACAAATACGTTGCGCGAAGATATTGAGCGGTGGACCGCTCACCTTCTTCGAAGACCAGATCCCACCTCCAGCAGTGATCTGTCGGGCTCCGCACATGCGAGAAAAATCTGGGTTCTTCAAGATATCAATCTTCAAATAATGCAAGGGGAAGCAGTTGGAATTATTGGTCGAAACGGTGCGGGCAAAAGCACCCTGCTTAAGATCCTTTGCAGAATTACCGCGCCGACAAGAGGCTTTGCGAAAATTAAAGGGCGCATTGCGGGTTTATTAGAAATCGGCACCGGTTTTCATCCGGAGCTTACAGGACGGGAAAATGTCTTTCTGAGCGGGGCGATTCTGGGGATGCACAAGGTAGAAATCCAGAAAAAATTTGATGAGATCGTGGATTTCTCAGGCGTTAAGGAATTTATTGATACGCCCGTGAAACGATATTCCAGCGGAATGTATGTCCGGCTAGCATTTGCTGTGGCTGCGTACCTTGAGTCTGAGATTCTTGTTGTAGACGAAGTGCTGGCGGTAGGTGACGCCGAATTCCAAAGGAAATGTCTTGGAAGAATGGACACTGCGGCAACCCAGGGAAGGACGGTTCTTTTTGTAAGCCACAATATGGCTGCCATACAAAGACTGTGCAGCCGCGCAGTTTTTCTGGACCACGGAACAATCCAAGCTATTGGCGATAGCAAAACCGTTACCGCTCGTTATCTGGATTCACTCGGCGGACAACGTACCTTCTGGGAAAGAGATTCGTCTCCCGTTTCAGATATTTTCTTCACAAAGGTGTGTCTCGCAAATGGCAATGGCGAACCTATCGAACATGTTACAACTGCCAGTGAAGTGCGAATGGTCATGGATTTTGTGATTCAAAAACCGATTAGCGATATGCAATTAGGAATTACAGTCTATGATGCTGAGAGAAATAGTTTGTTTTCATCTGTTCCTGGTGATGTAGGACTTCCCGTCGATAGAGAAATCGGAACGCACAGGTACGCCGTTCAACTGCCAAAGAACATTTTCATGCCACGCACATATACCATCAAAGCTGTATTATGGAGCGTTTCGCAGGGCACTCTGGATGCTGTCGATCAACTTACTTTTCTCGTTCACGAGACTGCGTCTTTATTGAATGACACGCCTGGAGGAAGACATGGCGCACTCCTCCTTGTTTGCAATTGGGTACGAGAAGCTTGAAAAAAGCAATGGAAGCTGAAAACGTACCCATTACTTTTTCATTCGGAGAAAACTGGGAGTCCTTTCTAAGAACAATATCTCAAGACGCAATCGATTCCGCTCAAAGTAACATCACCACCTGGCTGGGGCCTGATACTGTGTCCGGTAAAACGGTTCTTGATATTGGTTCCGGCTCGGGACTGCATTCACTCTGTTTCTATCTGGCAGGCGCGAAGGAGATCGTCTCTTTTGATGTGGATCGGCACAGTATTCAGGCCACCCAAAGTCTATGGGAAAAATCAAATAAGCCGGAGAATTGGCAAATTTATCATGGTTCAATCCTTGATAATGATTTCACCCGCACATTGGACACATATGACATCGTGTATTCCTGGGGCGTACTTCATCACACCGGCGCAATGTGGAAAGCCATAACCCAGGCCTGTTCTCTCGTTAAGAAAGGGGGCCTCTTCTGGATAGCAATTTATGTTAAGGGGCCTGCTTATGGCGACGATCTGGCTTTAAAACAAACTTTCAACAGGGCCTCTGTGGTTGGCAAGAAAGTAATTGTGACAAAAGAGATAGCGAAGCGGATGCTGCTCCGATGGAAGCGAAATCAAAATCCATTTGCATGGAACGTAAAACATCCGCGTGGAATGACCGCGTACCATGATTTACTCGACTGGCTGGGAGGATATCCTTATGAAGTCGCGTCACGCGAAGAGGTTGTGGACTTTTGCCGTAAAAGAGGTTTCGTTCCACTCAAGATCGAGGAAACCAGCGAAGGATCAAACAACGTTTATCTTTTTCAATCTGAAATGTAACTATGTGCGGTATAGCAGGAATTGTGCAATGGGAGGGAGATACCAGATCTCTGCGGGTCGACATTGACCGGATGACCCGAGCCATTGCGCACCGTGGTCCTGACGGGGAAGGTGTTTATGTTCGCGACGGCGCAGCTCTCGGAACCCGCCGGCTGGCTATCATAGATTTGGAAACCGGACAGCAACCCATGTTCACCCAGGATGGGCAGGTTGCGATTACTTTCAACGGAGAGATTTACAACTACCGCGAACTCATGGCGGAACTTCAGTCGAAGGGTTACCTCTTTCACTCGAAATCGGATACGGAAGTGATTCTGCATAGCTGGCAAGAGTGGGGAAAACATTGTGTGGAGCGTTTCCGCGGCATGTTTGCCTTTGCCATTTTTGATTGGAGGCAACGCGTCGTTTTCTTGGCGAGAGATCATTTTGGGATTAAGCCGCTCTACTACAGTATGAAGAACAGTCGCCTAATCTTTGCGTCTGAGCTTCAAGCATTACGGGTTTTGCCGGACTGTCCTACTGAAGTCGACCTTCGTGCTCTCGATCAGTATCTCTTCTTACAATACATACCGGCGCCGTTGAGCATCTTTCGTGACGTATACAAACTTTTGCCGGCACATCGATTGCTGGTACACATGGATGGCAGGCTGGAAGAACCGGAAAAGTACTGGGCCCTTCAATTCGAGCCTCAAGAAGGTTTATCGATGGCAGAATGGGCAGAAGGCTTGGAGCACGTGATCCGTGATTCGGTAAAGGCCCACCTTGTTTCAGACGTTCCGTTCGGTGCGTTACTTTCAGGCGGAATTGATTCAACAACTGTTGTTGGAATGATGGCGGAAGAATTAGGACACCAGGTTCAAACATTCACAATTGGATTTGAGGAAGCAGCATTCAATGAAATTGCGTACGCTCAGCAGGTGGCTGCTCGCTGGCAAACGGATCATAAGGTGGAGATTGTCAAAGCAGACGCAACATCCATCCTACCAAAGCTGGCGCAGCATTATGGCGAACCATTTGGAGATAGTTCGGCGGTTCCTACGTATTACGTTTGTAGTATGGCGCGTGAATTTGTCCCTATGGTTTTGTCTGGCGACGGTGGCGATGAAGCTTTTGCCGGATACTATAGCTATCAGGCATGGCAGCAAGCACTCTCGTACAAACCTCCACAACGTGTACTCTGGAAAAGAACGTTGCGTCCGCTGGCTCAAGCGATCCTGCCCTCCCGTTATCCTCCGGATCCTAAACCTGCGGGGCGAACTTTGGCCAGCTGGCAGTCATGGATTCAATATTTTCCGTTAGAGGCCAGACGGTCGCTTTGGAGAGAGGAGTACCGTGATCTGGTGGATCTGCCGGTTGAAGTTTTTGAAGACTCTTTTCGCGACTCTTCTCACCATCCGTCCATCACACAGGCGCAGATTCTCGATTATGCAACCTATCTGCCGAACGATATCCTGACCAAGATGGATATAGCCAGCATGATGCATGGACTCGAAGTTCGCACTCCATTGGTGGATTTAAAAGTTGCGGAGTATGCGGCGAAAATGCCTGTGGAAATGAAACTCACGAAAGATGAAAGCGGAAACTGGGTAAGCAAGCGGGCGCTGAAGCATATCCTTTCGCGACATTTCCCGCGCGATTTTGTCAATCGTCCAAAGAGAGGTTTCTCGATACCGATCGGACACTGGTTCAATCCCGGAGGCGAACTGCGAAACGAATTGGAAGGACGACTATTGCAAAACGGAGCGCGAATCTACGAGTATTTCAACGCGGACAGAGTTGCTTCGATGGTGTCTACTCAAGGGAATGGTGGCGATTGCAGCGGTCCACTCTGGTTGCTCCTGTTTTTGGAAGTGTGGCTGGAGGAGTTGGCCGGTTGATTTCAGGCAGTCTGATGTTTTTGGAGATTGCCACGCTCCTGATCATCGGAGCGATAGTAATCTATAACTCCCTCAAACTTCTTCAGTTGCGATCTAAGGTTTTCAACTTTATCGATTTCTTGAATTCTTTCGGATGGACTCTGGCCGGAATTGTGTTACTGGTCTTCTGGCCTGAAGCGCTTTATCCGATGTTGTACCCGAGGCGTTCTCTGTTTTTATTAGTAATCCTTGGAACGTTTGTTGCAACCCTTGCAAGAGATCAACGGGAGAATTCGAGACCCTCAGCAGTTCTAAACATTGCCGCAAAGTCGATGCTGATCGTGTCAGTTTGCATCAGCATATTTATTGCGATTCGTTACATGGTTATGATCCGTTCCAGGATCGAGGGGATCGATTTCTATTCTTACGCTTGCATCGCCCGGGATCTCGCAGAAGGAATTCCGGATGTTACGCCTATCCGGCACGCTTATTTCCCCGGTGTTTTTATGTTCTGGCAGATTCCTTTTGCGCTCGGCAACGGAAGCCTGGAATGGTTGCAATGGTGGTACCTATCTTTGATTGCCGCGAATGCAGTTGCCGTTGCGGCCGTCGTGATTCGAGCAACCCGGAATATCTATGCGGCCGTTCTTGCCGCTCTCTTTTACATAAACTTATGCTCACGTTGTGAAGGGTTCGAAGGCACAACAGAGCCCCTCTCAACGCTGCCCTTTTTCCTGGGATTGTCGATTTGGGGAGGGCGTAGTCTGCTGGGAAGAGCTGGTCTGCTTCGGTGTCTCGCGCTTGGCGCAGGTTTAGGCCTGGCCTTGCTAGCCAAACAGCAGGGAGGACTCCTTTCGCTTGGCGCAATCAGCTTGTTAGTTGTTTACCGTTTTCAAGATCAAGCAAAACAGGTCAATTTGCGTCGTCTTTTTCTCTTGCCATTGTTTGCCATGATTACTTTCTTAATTGGTTTTCTTCTTGAGGGAAGTGGTCTGGAGCCTTTGTGGAGCGCATTCCCAAAGATCCGTTCATACGGCAGCGATGTAGGTTTCTGGGATACCGTCGCGAAACACGTAAGGCTTTCGTGGCCTTTGGCGCCATTGAGCGTTTTTGCTTCACTTGTATGGCTTGCATGCCTTTTGGTAAGGAAGTACAGGGTGATGATCGTTCAACCGTGGTGTCAAGTCCTGGGATTCACCTGCATTGCGGGATATGCATCTCTAATCCCTTTCTTCAGCAGAGGCTACGCACATTACGGCTTATTGCCTGGACCGATGTTCATAGTGGCCGTGGTCATCTGTTTCGTTTCCGTTATCAAATTTCTTCCTGCAACATATAAGACCCCGCTTGCATATGCCTTGCTTATCTTGATCGCTGTTTATCCATTGGTGCGGACGAAAACCACAAGTCGCAATTTCTATCTGTGGCCTATCGACAGTGCGGTGGTGCCGCCGCAGCGTCCGGCCTGGCACAGAACACCTGCGATTTGGAGCGATTTGATGAAGCTTCGTAGCTACGTTAAGAAAGGAGAAAGCCTGTTGGCTTTACCTCCGCGCCGGTTTGAGATTCATTATTCTCTTGGAACCCACTCTGGAATCACTTTAGTCGGACCGCCGTGGAGCGAAATTGTTCCACTATCGACTGTGATAAATTCAACGAATCTCAATGCAGTGATCATTATCAACCCGAAGTATAGAGATGAAGAAGATGTCAGCATGTGCAGCATCCTCCGATGCGACACGGCAATAACTACACTCAAGGAACTGAATTTTGCGCCTGTTGTAGATTTCGAAACGATGGCTTTATGGCGTCCTAAGTCACCGGCTGCCCATTTCTGATCGGTGTAGAATTGACTACATAAGGGAGAACGAAACCTTGAGCAGCGGCACAGATCTAAAAATCAACGGCAATCAAATTGCAGGTTATCTTCATCCACTGTATGCCCAATCCTTATTTGAATGGGGAGTTCCTCGGGATTTGCCGCGCTGCAAAGGGCGGATTCTGGAACGCCAGATTGTGGGTTTTCCCTGGCATGATGCTATGTCGTGCTACCCCCTTTTTGCTTGTGGTGATTGGGGGAAGCTTGCCGCCGATGTTAATGCTCTTGCCGGCGAACTAGTGAGTTTGACCATTGTGACTGATCCATTTGGAGAATACGCGGTACCTGATCTAAAGGTCTGTTTTAAAGACCTGGTTATACCGTTCAAAGAACACTTTGTAGTTGATCTTGCTCGCTCCGTAGAAATACTGGTACACCCTCACCACCATCGTTACGCGCGCAAAGCGCTCGGTCAAGTAGACGTAGAGATCTGTCAGGAACCGGGAGAATGGCTTGATGATTGGACATCTCTCTATGGAACATTGATTGAAAGACACGGCATCACCGGGATAACGGTTTTTTCGAAAGAATGCTTTGCCAGGCAATTCACTGTTCCGGGCATCGTCGCGATCCGAGCCGTTCATCACGATGCGACTGTGGGGATGTTGTTGTGGTACGTTCATGGTGATGTCGCATACTACCACCTGGGAGCCTACAGCCCGGACGGATACCGGCTGCATGTTTCTTTTGCTTTGTTCTGGCGTGCCATAGAATATTTTGCTGCTGCGGGACTGCGGTGGTTAAATCTGGGTGCGGGCGCGGGAGCCACCAATGCTGAAAGCGATGGCCTGACCCGATTCAAACGCGGCTGGTCTTCAGGCACACGAACCGTCTATCTGTGTGGACGCATTCTTGACCATGAAAAATATTCCCAAATTGTAAAAGCGCGGGAAATTTCGACTTCCGATTATTTTCCGGCATATCGAAAGGGCGAGTTCAGATAACTACTCAAAGATTGTCCATGGAACAAAAGAAGTACCTAAGCATTGTGTCCTACTATGAGTCTTGTTTGGAAAAATACGGCGACTCGTATCTGGGAGTGGATTGGCCGAAGCAAGAAGATGTTGATACCCGCTATAGAGTGATGCTGCAAGTCATGAGACCTGAAACTCCAAATCCTGTTAAACTCCTGGATTTTGGATGCGGCGCATCGCATCTGTACGAATACATCCTTAGAACGAACGCTTCTCATATCATCTACTCCGGATTGGACGTGTCGCCAAAGTTCATCGAATTATCAAAGCGCAAATTCCCTTCTATTAACTACTATTGTCTGGACGTTCTCGATCACACGGGGGACTTCCCGAACTTTGATTACGTAGTTCTGAACGGAGTTTTTACTGAAAAAAGAGATCTGACTTTCGACGAAATGCTGGCTTATTTTACAGCAGTCCTGAACACTGTTTTTCAGAAGGCAAACTATGGCATTGCTTTTAACGTAATGTCAAAACATGTCGATTGGGAAAGGGAAGATCTGTTTCACTTGCCGTTCGACACATTAGCAGCTTTCTTGAGTCGGGAGCTGTCAAGAGATTTTGTGATCAGGAATGACTACGGTCTGTACGAATATACAACTTATGTATACAAATAGGGAGAAACAGGATGTCTAAGGTCATCATTTTTGGCATCCAGGATTTTGCCTCACTTGCGCATTTTTATCTGAAACACGACACCGAACACGAGGTCATGGCTTTTAGTGTCACAAAGCAGTATCTTCCCGAGGCGAAAACATTCGAGGGCCTGCCTGTGGTCGCTTTTGACGAAATCGAAAATCTTTATCCACCAAACGAATTCTCATTCTTTGCTCCGATGTCGCATCGAAAAATGAATCGTTTGAGGGAGCTAATCTACAATCAAATAAAGAGCAAGGGATATCCTCTGATCAGCTATGTCAGCTCGAAGGCAACCGTATTTGAAGGCACACCGATCGGTGAGAATTGTTTCATCCTTGAAGACAATACGATTCAGCCTTTTACCACAATCGGGAATAACGTCGTTCTGTGGAGCGGAAATCATATTGGACATCACAGTGTGATAAAAGATCATGTGCTCTTCACGTCTCATGTTGTTCTTTCAGGTCATTGCGTCGTTGAATCTTATTCATTTTTTGGTGTCAACGCGACTATCCGAGACGGAGTTCATATTGCTGAAGGGACACTGGTTGCGATGTCAGCATCAATCTTCAAGGACACCGAACCATGGGGCGTATACAAGGGAACTCCTGGACAGAAAACAGATGTGCTTAGCAAGGATTTGGATTTCTGAAACTGGAAGATGAGGTGGATCAAGAAAGGTCTTATTTTCAAAGCTGAATCCAACTTTGAATGGATGGTTTCCCATGCTTCGTTACCTGTAGCAGATCATTGCGGCGACAATAGATTAAGGATCTACTTTGGGACAAGAGATGCACAAGGACGATCTTTACCTGCATACATAGAAGTCGAAGCCGGTAACCCGGAAAATGTTCTGAATATCAATTCACTTCCTTTGCTTTCTTGGGGCGATCCAGGAACATTTGATGACAATGGAATCATGCCTTCCTGGATCATTGATTTCGATAGCAAGAAGTACCTGTATTACATTGGTTGGAATCCCCAGGTTACCGTTGCGTATCGTCTTTCCATAGGGTTGGCAATCAGTGAAGATCAAGGGAAAAGCTTTGAGAAGTACTCAAAAGGACCCATTTGTGACAGATCAGTCGAAGAACCATACTTTAATACGGCACCCTGTGTTCTTTTTGATGCCGGCAAATACAGAATGTGGTATGTGTCTTGTACCGGGTGGAAAATGATCAACAGCCGATCCGAGCCATCCTATCATGTGAAATACGCGGAGTCCGCGAATGGTGTCAATTGGATAAAGACGGGGATCGTATGTATTGATTACGATGTTTTCACTGAGGCAATAGGTCGACCCTGTGTTTTCATAAAGGATGGGACGTACCGAATGTTTTATTCGTACCGGCAGTTGACTGATTATCGAACTGATCCCAATCGCAGCTATAGGCTTGGATATGCTGAATCAAGCGATGGGATTCAATGGATCAGGAAAGATGACGAAGTTGGAATATCGCGGTCTGAAACCGGTTGGGACTCCGAAATGATGGAGTACTGTTATGTCTATCAATACCAGGGTAGATGGTTTCTACTTTATAACGGGAATGGATTTGGCAAGTCAGGCTTTGGTTATGCTGTTTTGGATGAATCCTAGTGTCCTGTCCCATCTAAAACTTTCCATTTTGGCGCGAGCGCCGGGCAGGCAGATCATCAAGCCTGCGAGCCAGCAGCAAAATGCAAGTTTTAGATGGGACAGGACACTAGTTTAGAATCCGCATGAAGAAAGCAACCGAAGATCTCGCTTTGTTTGGTGGCACTCCAGCGTTCAAAGAGCCGCTCCACGTTGGACGTCCCAACATCGGCGATCGCCAGCGCCTGTCTGAGCGGATTAACGATCTACTGGACAGACGATGGCTATCGAATGATGGACCCATGGTGGACGAGTTTGAACGAAACATTTGCAGATTCACCGGAGTAAAGCACTGCATTGCCATGTGCAATGGTACTATCGCGCTGGAGATTGCAATACGCGCACTCGGTTTGAAAGGAGAAGTAATCGTTCCATCATTCACCTTTATTGCGACAGCACACGCTTTGCAATGGCAGGAGATCACACCCGTTTTCTGTGATATAGATCCCAGCACGCACACTCTCGATCCTGATAAAATTGAGAAGATGATCACACCGCGTACCACTGGCATTATTGGAGCTCATATCTGGGGGAGGCCTTGCAATGTTGACCGATTGTCCGCGATTGCCAGTGAAAACAATCTCAAGCTTCTTTTCGACGCAGCTCATGCTTTCGGCTGTTCACATAAAGGGCGGATGGTAGGAAATTTTGGAGATGCTGAAGTGTTCAGTTTCCACGCTACAAAGTTCCTGAATACCTTTGAGGGAGGAGCGGTCGTTACAAACGATGGTCAACTGGCGGAAAAGATTTCTTTGATGAAGAACTTTGGTTTTGCAGGATATGACAATGTCATCTACATAGGGACAAATGGAAAAATGACCGAGATTGCGGCCGCGATGGGGCTTACGGGATTGGAATGTTTGGATGAATTCATTGCAGTGAACCGTCTTAATTATGAATGTTATGAACGATCCCTCAAAAAAATTCCTGGGGTTCGCCTCTTCGAATATGACGAGAATGAAAAGTGCAACTATCAATATGTTGTTTTGGAGATCGAGGAAGCTCTTGCCGGAATCAGCCGGGACCAATTGGTCCAGATTCTCTTTGCAGAAAATGTTTTGGCGCGGCGTTACTTCTATCCAGGCTGTCATAAATTGGAGCCTTATCGCTCCTATTCTCCGCACGCGGGGTTGCTGTTGCCGCAAACGGAACAGCTCGTGCAGCGCGTGATGTCGTTGCCCACGGGAACCGCTTTAGGACTTGAACAGATTTCCGAAATCTGCCGCATCATTCAATTCGTTGTTGAGAATGCCCATCAGATTAGAGCAACACTTGCGAAAGATTTCGGCTAGAACTTGTCTCTGATAATGAAGTTCGGCCGGTTCCGAACTTCTTCGTAGATGCGCCAAATGTATTCACCGATGATCCCAAGCATGATCATTAATATCCCGCCAATGATCAATATAAGCATCATGATAGGCGCCCAACCGGTGAAGGGCGTGTTGTCATGAAAGTATGCATAAACAATACCGAGCGAATACAAAAATCCAAAAAAAGCGGTGAGAAGGCCGAGGAAGGAAATCAAACGAATCGGAAAGTGGCTTATCGTCACAAAAGCGGCGACGAAACCACCCAATCGTCTGGAAAATGTGTATGCTGATTTTCCATGTTTTCTTTTCTCCCTATTATAAGGCAGGTAGCAGATGTTAAAACCTACCCAGAGGATATCAGCCTGAAAGAACCTGTTCCGTTCTTTTATCGAATTCACTGCGTCCATCGCCTTTCTATCGAGAAGAGCAAAATCAAAGCCGCCAGGTGGAAAGCTCGGGACTGAAATTCGGAATAAGCTGTATGCGATTCTTGATGTCAGAACGGTAGTGAACTTATCCTCCCGAGTCTGGCGATAACAGATAATGATCTCATTGCCGTTTTCCCAACGTTCCAGCATTTTAGCGACTTGTTCGGGAGGATCCTGCAAGTCGGCCGACATGTTAATGACCGCATCGCCGGACGCAGCCTGCCAGCCCGCAAGTATCCCGGCCAGTTGTCCGAAATTCCTCGAAAAGTCGATGACAACCACACGATCGTCACTGGCTCTGATCTTCTTGAGCACTTCGAGCGAGTTGTCGGTCGAGCCGTCGTTAACAAAAATAAATTCGTGAAGGAAGGAAGCGTTGTACGAAGTAATCACCGATCGAAGCCTCTCGTGCAAAATCTCCAGAGAGGATGCATTGTTATAAACGGGAATTACAACCGAGATGGTTTTTGTATCGGACACACCGCAACTCAACAACTGCTAATTCTGCAAAATTATGTCACAATTTCTGAATTTACGGCAAAGGCCACATCCGATGTTATGATAAAAAAAGTATCGGAAAATAGATGGCGCAACTTGATATTGTGGTATGCGCTTACAATGAAGCGCGGCATGTTCCAGGTCTTCTCGATAGCCTATGCCTGCAAACCGGGGATCGTAGTTCCTTTCGTCTTCTATTTATCGATAATTGTTCTTCCGATAACACACGCGAAATAGTTGAACCTTACAAGGATCGTTTCGACCTGAAGTATATTTACGAACCACGGCTGGGCCTCAACGTCGCGCGCAACACCGGTTTTCGAGCTTCAGATACAGATTACGTCGCATTTACAGATGCTGACGGAAAGCTGGACCCGCGTTGGGTGGAAACTGCACTGGAAGTGATCGATCAGGAATCGCCTGATCTATTTGGCGGACCCTACTTCCCCTATTATATTGGACCCAAACCTTCCTGGTTTAAAGATGAGTACAACTCGAACAATCTTGGCAACGAAACGCGTTTACTGAAACAGGAGGAATATCTGAGTGGAATCAATATGGTTTGGAAGCGCCAGTTGCTGGAAGTTCTGGGAGGCTTTGACAATACCATCGGTCTTTCCGGTAGAGGGTTTTCGCGTGGAGCAGAAACGAATATCATGCATCATGCCAAATCGACTTTTCCGAATCTAAAAGTGCTTTACTGTCCGGAGATGGTTGCTCTTCACCTTACGCGTCCCGAAAACTTTTCCATGCTCTACTGGATAAAACGAAATTTTGTGCACGGGCTTCATCATTACAGAGTATGGTCCGGTTCAGAACCGCAAAACTTCGTTCCAGCTTTCACGCGTTACACATACTTTTTCCGGCAGCTATTGAAAAGCATTAACGCAACCGGAGTTCGGGACAAGTCTTTGTATCCCGCCTGGCAAAACTACGTCTTCGAAAAAGTATTGCCATGGGTTTATGCAAACGGGAAAGGATTTCAGGATGTTGTTAGAGCTTTGAAGAGGAGACCTTCGCCATCGCTTCCAAATAAAGATTGAGAAGCTGGTCGATTCGATTCTCGGCTTCGATCGACTGAACGTACTTCTCAATCTTTCCTTTCATCCGGTTCCGCTCTGATTCGGACATGCCCGCAACTTTCAGCAGTACTGTGGTCAATTCCGATGTATCGCCATTCTTAATCAAGAATCCGGTTTCGTTTTCCAGGATCATTTCTTCTAAACTCGAATTTGTTGTGCCGATAACCGGGACTAGCATCGCGTGCGCCTCCAGGCAAGCGTTCGGATAATTGTCGACACGGGAGGGCGCTACCAGGGCCAGCGAATGACGAACCACTGGATACAATTTGTTTTTCGACAAAGCCGAGATGTGATGAATGTTCTCCTGAAAATCACTGGCTTGACTCAGTACACAATCGAAAGCCTTTTGAAAACCGGGCACTCCATCATCACGTCCGACAAACACGAAATGAACGTCCGGTCTGTGTTGAAGGAATTGCGGAATTGCTTCGGCTAGAAGATCGACTCCTTTTAATCTGCTTAACGTACCAACGAAAGCGAAATACGGAAAGCTGGAAAAATCTCTTTGATACACAGAGTCGTCCAGTTCTATATTTCTGGAATCGATCGGACTTCTAATGATCGCCGGCCTGAGGTTTTCCAAACGTTCAAAAATTTCGGCGGTGAACTGGCTGGGAGCGAAAGCAGCTTCCGCATCCAAAACCTGGCGGATTTCCAGCCAATCAGTAAGATATTCAGCAAACCCGCGTTGTCTTCCATTAGCGGATCGGCACAGCGGCATGTAACTCGAAATCCGGCAAACCACAGGAATTTTTCCGTTCTTTCGTAATGCAAAACCGGGAGACGCATAACTGCTTGTTTGAAGGACGTCGAAAGGAGCAATCCGGTGATATCGCCACACAGCCTTTTCGATTCGTTTTGCTGACCGCAGTGCCGTGATCAGAGGCAGAAATCGTTCCAATTTGGGTCGCAAAAATGCGGGAAACTTGGGCGGCCCTGCACGTGGAACTTCGATGATGTCGATTTTTCCATCTTTCCACTCAAGATTCCGGCCGGACAGGAGAAACACGGTCACCCGATGATTTCGGTGAACAAACTCCGAGGCGATCTTTTGCAAATAGTTAGCAAGCCCGCCATCTTTTCGTTCCTCCGTAACATATTCCGGAGTCAGCAAACCAATATGCAAGGGTCGCTTCATAAAAACGATTCTATCAGGAAGTAAAAGAAGTCCGGCTTCTGCTACTTGAAGCGCTTTATAAAGCCCGCGTCTCGCGGTATGATAAACCCCAGTTGGGGGATTTAAGCCTAGGGGGACTGCGATCCGTTTTTTCGCGGGATAGGGCCCGACCTGCGACTACTCACATCCACTCCTGGACTAATCCCCAGGAGGAAAATGGATGAAAACGTTCCCTATCTTGTGCGTCGTGTTCTTATTACTCACCGTTACCGCATACACACAGGCAGCCACATGCGTAGATGATCCGCCCATTACGAAGACCTTAAATGCCGGCAACAATTACGAAGAAAAATTCGAGTTTAACTCCGGTGCAATCGATACAAAGGTCACAATAAGGATGCAGGCAGACTGCGAGGTGACTGTTGCCAGAAAGTGCGCCACCGCTATTGAGCTCTTGAACCGTTGTGACAATCCTGCGATTGCTGATATTTTTCCTGAAGCGGAGGAAGACAAGACTGCCGGTATTAGCAATTCAAGATATTCCTATTATCAGATAGAAGAGGCGAGCTGTTCAGACTTGGCATTCCCTGCGGAAATTTACATTTCGTACTACGGTGCTGCGTCAAAAGTGGGCAGCAGCGACGCATATCGTTTGCGAATGATCAAAGCCCCCAAATATTCGAAAGAGTGCACCGATGTCACTTACAGCGTGGAAGCCACGGTTCATGATCCGAAAGGAGGAGGCGGGGAGGATGGCTATTCAGACTTCTTTCTGGTGAATGTCTATGGAACTGCTTTACCCGATCTTTCATCGGTCGTTGGGGAGCTGGTTGACTTATCGTTGGATTCAGCGCCTGAATTTGATCCTAAGAAAGCGGATCAGGCTTACGATGAGTACAAGAAAATGCTGAAACATATCAAAGAGAAAAATTCGGCGGCCGCGCATGCTGACAAAACCAAAGCGAAGGATGAGCTAAAAGGGTATTACGCAGAAGTGAAAACCAAGCGTACCGCCGGTACGGCCAAAAAAGCAAATAACCTTATGAAAAGAGCTCAGCGATTGCAATTTCAGATTCAGCAGGCAGGAGATTTAAAGATACCGAAGTAGCTACTCTACTTTTCGGTGATCCATTTTGCATACTGGCTAAAATCGTTTTGTTTGTCCGCTTCGTTATAACTGGCGGAAGCTTGCCGCAGAAAAAGTTGTATTTGTTTTTGTGCCAGAAAAAGATTTGCGTAAGATCCCGACTGTTTTTGGAGTATAGCCAGGATTTTTAGCGCCTGCTGGATATGAGAAAGCGCCACTTTGGGACTGCCATTTTTTTGATTCACAACTGCGGCCAGGGAATGAGCGCGGAATTGTACCTCCTGCAGTCCGAGTTCTTTTGATAACTCGAGCGCGCTTTTTAGTTGTGTCAGCGCTTCGGCATTTTTGCTTTGAAGCATGTATGCGCGCGCGAGTTCCAGTCTAGTGCGTGGAATCAGAGGTCGCATTCCGCTCAGGTCTGCTTGCCGTGCAACCTCGTCCAACAAAACAATTGCTTCCGATGTCTTTCCTTTTGCAACACTGATTGTACCAAGTTCCAGTTTTATCAAGCGTAAAGCGATCTCATTTTTGCTTTGTTCGGCTAGAAGTCTCGCCTGCCTGATCAACGGTTCTGCAGATGCCGAATCATCCTGAAGCCGATGCCATTCGGCGCGCCCCAAAAGCAAATATGCGGAAAGCTCTTTGTCATTTTTCTCGTCCGCAATTGACTGTGCCTGATCCAGGTATCTTTTCCCTTCTGTAAAGTTGCCGAGGAAACTGTAACAGCGCGCCTGATCAGTCAAGGCAAAAGCCTGCAAAGCCTGATTCTCAGTTTTCTTCAGAAGCTGAATCGAATCCTGATAGGCATCGATGGCCTTTGAATACTCTCCCCTGTCCATAAGAAGATTGCCTCGAGACAACTGCAAAGAAGCTCTGGTTGTAGGATCGCTTTCGCCAATTTCTTTGAGTCCTAAATCGAAATATGTATCCGCGTCACCATATCGGCCCTGCAAATAATAGATCCAACCGATATTGTTCAAGCGGTTTGCGATTTCCACCGGAAGTTTTGTAGCACGTGCAAAATCTAAGGCGCGTTTGTACGAAGCCAGCGCATCATCCAAAAATCCGACTTTTTCACAAAGGTAACCAATGTTGTTCAGCATTCGGGCGGCCACTCCCTGATCTCCAAGTTGTTCGGAGAGGGTCAATGCTTCCTCATAACTTGCTCGGGCATCTTTATATCGCCCCATATCCCGCAAAACATTCCCTATGTTGCCCAGCGTGGTCGCGACCCCCTTTTGATCTCCTATCTTTTTCTTGATGGCCATAGATTTCTGAAAGTGTTCCAGAGCTGACTCATGATATTCAATCTGCCGGTAAGCAACTCCAAGAATATTCAGCAGGTCTGCGCGCTCTTTATCATTCAATAATTTCTGCAAGGAACTGGCTTCTACCAGAAAGGTCAGCGCAGTTTGAGGATTTCCTTTTTTCATCTGTGTGCGGCCGATAGCTATAAGAATCCGGATATCTTTTGGATCCAGGACTCGCGCGCGATTGTAATTTTCCAACGCCTGTTCCCACTCCTCCCGGCTCGAATAATGATCTGCAATTTCGGCGTACAAATCGGAATCGTTTGGATAGGCCGCCAACAGTTCTTTGTAAATGGCAGGCACCGAATCCAGTTTTTCTGAAACTTCGGCCTGGCGAATCTGTATTTTAAACCGGTCATACGGGGCGACGGTTTGGGAAAGCTGATTTGCTAATTCCAGATGCTTCTTTGCGTCCGCAATCTGATCTGTTTTATATAGGATTATTGCCAGCTTCAGTTGAGCCAGCGCCTGAAAAGGCCCGCTGCTCTTCAAATTTGTGAGAAGTTGCGTTCCTCTTTCCAAATTGCCTTTATCGAAAAAATCAAGACTCTCGTAATAAGTCTGCGCGCCTTCCAGTGAAGGAATTACCCACATGTTAGGGTCCAAATCATCAATGCCTAGATGCTCTTGAAGGTTCGAAACAATCTGATGGAACACAGTCTCAAACTTTCCTTCTGAATTGAATTGCACGGCTTTTTCAAAATCGTCATCAAAGCCATAAAGATCCGCAGCAAGGCGGACCCCCGAGCTCCCCTTAAGAAGTTTCCCTTTCAGAATGAAATTCGCGTTGCAGGAAGCTGCAATGTTTTTCAGAGAATCTGCCTGAAGAGAATGAGGCTCGCTGTTAAGAATTCGAGTCAAATGGACTCCAGAAACCAGTCTGATGCTTTTGTGTTCCCTAAGCTGCATGGATAACAAATCGTGAAACGCCCGACTCATCCACTGAAGTCCTGGTTCGCTTGTAGCATTTTCAATCGGAAGAATGGCCAGAGATTGCACTTGTAGGGCAGAGTGTTTGAGAGAGGATTTGTATAGAATTCCTGCAGTGAGGGCTGCGATCAGAACGGCTGCAAGAGAGAAGGTTCCGATTTTGCGAATGCGTGCCCGGTTGGATCTCAGGAAGACAGAATGAACCTTTTGTGTTTCCAGGGACTCAAGGATTTCCGAAGCATCCTTATATCGATTGGCTGGATCCGGTTCCATGCATTTCATTGCGATGCTTGCAAGGTAGTCCGGAACCGCAGCGTTTGCGTGTTTTGGATTTTTTGGCCTGTTTCGCAACCGCTGAACGAGTGTTTGAAAACTTCCGCTTCTGTCAAATGGAAACTTCCCGGTCAACATTTCATATAGAACAATTCCTAGCGTGTAGAGATCGGATTGTTTTCCGATTTCTTCTCCTTTGATTTGTTCCGGCGACATATATAGTGGAGTTCCCGGTACTTGGCCGGTCCCGGTGAGTGATGTTTCTTCACTGATTTCCATTGATCTGGCAAGACCAAAATCCGTGATGTAAACATGATCCTGGTCATCCATGAGTATGTTGGGTGGTTTCAGGTCTCGATGAACGACAGCTTCCTCGTGAGCAGCTTTCAAACCGAGACAAAGCTGCTTTAGAATTTCAACCACACGATCCACAGGAAGCGGGCTTTCCTCTTTCAGGATTTTCCTGAGATCACGTCCGCGGACGTAATTCATCGAAACATATCGCAGGCCATCCACCTCTCCCAGATCGTGAATCCGCAAAATATTTTTGTGTGTTATTTTGCCTGCTAAAACGATTTCCCGTTTGAATCTCTCCATGGCAAGAGTTTCACCGGAAATGGCGGGGCGGATCAGTTTGAGCGCTACTTCACGATTCAATTCTTTATCTTTGGCGAGGTAAACTGCACCCATTCCTCCTTCGCCAAGTTTTTCAAGGATTGTGTAACGAGGACCGAAATCGGCTCCGATTTCGAGGCCTTCACGAACAGTATGGATTCCGGAAACGGTAGGTACGGATTCGGCGGACCTCTCGTTCTCGTTCGATTGCCCCCGCTTTCCCACTAGATTTACGGTAACTGCTTTCTAAAAAGGTGTCAAATTACTCCTTGCTGTCTGACAATTCCAATGGTAAGTTTTCAAGACAATATCAGAATCCTGGAGGAAACGATGAACCGTTCCATCAAAGTTATTTGTCTTTCACTTTTCATGGCGATAGGTCTACTCAGTGCCAATGCTGCTGACCCCGTTCTTGTTCAAATGGATCAAGCCAAATGGGGTCCCGCTCCACCGGCGCTTCCTGCTGGAGCGCAGAGCGCCGTCCTTTCCGGAGATCCGATGACCGATTCTCCTTTCACGGTTCTTGTGAAGTTTCCCGCAAATTACAGCGTTGCCGCGCATTCTCATCCAAAGAATGAGAATGTCACGATTATTTCCGGCACTCTGTATATGGGTATGGGGGACAAACTGGATCATTCAGCCGGAACGGGCCTGTCTACTGGAGGCTATGCTCTCATGCCGGCGAATATGAATCATTACGTTTATACCAAAGTGGAAACAGTCTTTACCATTCATGGTCAGGGGCCGGTCGAATTCAAGTATGTAAATCCAGCGGACGACCCGCGGAGTAAGAAGTAAGGATTAGCCGCCAAGATTTGCGCGAAAAATGAATGGATGAGACGAACCGCTTGAATGACCTGTCAATCATCATCCCGGCGTTAAACGAAGCCAAGAACATCGGAGGTTTGGTTAGTGCACTCGATATAGTTGCCAGTCAGCTTGGTCTTAGTTTCGAGATCCTCCTTATCGACGGCGGTTCTACCGACGGAACACCCTCAGCAGCTGTATCCGCCAGCAAATACGTTCGCGTTCTGACTCAACAGGAGAGAGGATACGGCCGGGCTCTTGCGGAAGGATTTGTTGCTGCATCAGGAAAGTTTATTCTCACCCTGGATGCGGATCTATCGCACGACCCTTATTTCCTTAAAGATTTTTGGGAAGCTCGAAATACAGCAGAGATGATTATCGGTTCCCGTTACGTTTACGGAGGAAGGGCCACCATGCCATTAGCCAGAAAAGGCCTGAGCTGGATTCTAAATGCTTTCTTTCGAAAGGGCTTGTCATTGCCATACAAGGACATTTCGAGCGGTTTTCGCCTGTACCGTGCTTCATTATTAAGGACACTACAATTAAAAAGCATTGATTTCGAAGTACTGCAGGAAATTCTGATCAAGACCTTTGCCAATGGCTGGGAAATCAAGGAGATTCCGATTCATTACAAGCCACGGCGAAGCGGAAGCTCCCATGCGAAATTGATTCGGTTTGGTATCGCTTACTTGAAGACTTTCTTTCGCTTCTGGTCATTACGAAATTCCGTTCGAAGCGCAGATTATGAGGATCGCGCTTATGATAGCCGGATTCCACTGCAACGTTACTGGCAGCGCAAAAGATATTCGATCATCGAAGAATTTGCTGAAGGAAAAGGACTGACACTCGACGTTGGATGCGGATCAAGCAGAATCTTATCCTCAAAAGCACATCCAGTAGGTGTAGACATTGAATTAAGTAAACTTCTATATGCCCGCCGGTTCGGGCAACCTCTTGTGAACGCCTCGATCTTGAGCTTACCTTTCCGGAATCAAGCGTTCGATTGTGTAATATGTTCCGGGCTGATCGACCAGTTCGCATGCGGGTCAAAACCTCTCGTTGAAATACGACGAGTCCTAAAACCAAACGGTACTCTCATTATCAGCACTCCAGACTATGGCCATATCACATGGCGTGTTATTAAAACAGCATACGAACGAATCGTACAGGGAGCCTCTAGATCCCACACAACGCGGTATTCCTTTAAAAGTATTAAGGAATTGCTGGATAATGTGGGATTCCGTATAAACAAATTTTCTTACATTCTGAATTCTGAATTGATTGTTCAATCCACGTATGCGGAAACGAGTCTCAACAATGAAACTCAAATATGATCTGAGTGGCAATTCTTCATGAAACGATTTCTGTTGCTTATTCTTTTTGCCTCAGTCATTCGATTACTTGTATTTCCTTATACAAGCATAACAAACGAAGGAGATTCCGTATCCCGCATACTTATATCCTGGGATTGGCTCGAAAATCCAACATTTATTACGCATGGAGGATGGGGACCTCTCCATTTTTATTTGATTGCTGGGGCTCTCTGGCTATGGTTCGATCCTGTTCATTCTCCGGCATTGCTGCATATTTTCATTTCAATCATCACAGCCATACCTTTGTGGGCATTTGTTCGACGTGAATGGGGAGAAACAGCGGCTCTTTTTGTTTCAGCAGCATATTTGTTTTATCCGCTTTCATTCAGGCTTGGCTTCCTGCCTACATCGGAAATCCCTGTTCTTTTTTTTGTAGCGTCAGCAATGTACTTTCTGTCTGTTGCTCGCGCCGAAGAAAAATCAAGTCATGCAATTCTTGCCGGTTTATCAATGACGTTTGCGGCGTCACTTCGCATCGAACCCTGGACCTTGATACCACTTTTTGCCATTTTGCTTTGGGGAAAATGGAAATTACTGGGCCTCTATTTGATCTCCGCAGCGGTTTTTCCGATTTTCTGGATGATTGGAAATCTTCAACATGGTTTGGATCCGGTTGCTCATCTAACGATCGTAAGAGATTGGCAGCTCAAAGTCGAAGGAATTAATGAAGGGCTAAATGCGCAAGAAGTTGTTCGTCGCTTGATTTACTTCCCGGCCACGATTTTTTTTGGATTGACTCCTCCTCTTGCTGTGTTCTGTTTTACTGGGATGTTTTGGGCGTGGAAAGACAAAACGAAACGTGCCTGGTCGATTCCATTCCTGGTTTTACTACCGGTCTTTATGGTCCGTACCGCACAAGGATTGGGGACAACGCAAGCAAGATTTAGTCTATTGCTCGGTTTACTTTTGCTTCCTTTTTCGGCAGTTGCAATCAACAGAATAAAGGAAAAACAATGGGCGCCCATGATAGCTGTATTCACCATTCTTGCTATGATTCCACTTTCCTATTCCCGCGTGGTGTTGTACCGTTTGGCCGGGCCTTTGTTTCCAAATCCTTTTCCAGCTGATTTGGAAGCAATTCCGAAAATAGATCGCCAAACGAAAGAGCTCGCGCGATTGGTCCAGGTGAATTCAAAACGAAATAACGGGGGATTGCTGATAGATTTCTTTGGAAAGGGTTTCTATCCTTGGAAAGATACCAACTACGTTGCGCTGATGAGTCACGTTCATCCTTCCAGGTTATTTTTCATGCCGGGCGGACGTCACCAAAAACTGGATCGGAAAAGCTTATCGAAATTCCTTTGGAAGCATCCAACCGGGACATTACTTCGCTCAGATGAATCTAGGCACATTCGACTTGTGGAATTGTCAAATGGTTCTCTGGTGCGCATTGACGGATTTGAAAAGCCATTGCTACTTCGGCGGATCGCATCTGTTAAAACGATGACACTTTACGATTACAGAGTAAGCAACTGAATTTATAAAACACTGCAAGGCCATGGAGAACACATTAGATGGATCCGGATTTTTCGCGCGCAATCTTTACTTCGGAAAGATCGGTATCTGCTTTACTCCATACCTTAAGGAATTGCCAAGATTTTTGAAGTAGAGATTTTTTCTTGGCGTCTTGGCGCCCTTGGCGGTTCATGCTCAAAACCTCATGGTGTCTTACTTTCGCTTGCAAGTTTCTATATCAAGCCCCGCGTTTGCGGGTGATTCACCGCAGAGGACGCCGAGACCGCTGAGAAAAATTCGCATTTACTCTGCGTTGCTCATCGTTCATTTTGTCGCGCATTTCGAAGAAAAATCAAAAAATAGGAGATAAACCCGGATCAATGGATAGACCGGATAAAATCAAATTATCTCCCTATTCCCGGAATCCGGTTTATCCCCCTTTTGGGGTGCGTAAAAATGAAGGGCTTTGCTTAATTCGAGTTGAAATTTTTACGCGGGTTCAACCGGCAGCAACGCGTCACGCCACGCTTGCCACCCACCCTTGAGTGCCCGCGATTTGGTCCATCCCGCTTTTTGTAACTCTCGTGCCACACGGACACTTGTGCCTTCGTTTGGTCAGGCGCAAAAAGCGATCAGCCACGCTTCTTTTGGCGGGCCTTTCGCGGTAACTTCCTCCACAGCATGATCCGGCGAAATGCGAATTGCGTGTCTGGCCTGGAGTCCGTCAAGCGCGCTTTCCTTGCGAACATCCAGAACAATGACATCCTCTCCGTTCTTTTTGAAATCCAGCATCCGCTCAACAGTGATGACAACATCTTCATTCGACTCAGAAGTCTTTTCCGTTTTAACCGAGCTTCCAAAGAACATCTGCGAGCCACCGTGCAAAAGGACCGATATTAAAACGACAAAGCAGCAGATGGCAAAGAGAGGCTCAACGCCGGGAGTTCCGGCGAATATAGGCAGCAGCATCAACAGCAGAGTGCTCAGGCCTCTCGGCCCGAACCATGCGATCAGCAATTTACTCCGAAGATCCAGCCCGAGTCCCCAGAGAGTCCCAAGGAGCACAACCGGCCGGATCAAAATTACACCGATGGCAAACAATGCAATTTGAAAACTCAGACCGCTCAAACCCTGCCAGATCAACGATGTTCCGAACAACACGAAGGTGAACAGTAGAGCCATCTCCGCAGTCGTTTCTCCATACTCCAAGAAGCAATCGCAGAGCTCCACATCCAGCAACGTGATCACCATTCCTGCGGCAAAGGCCGAAAGAAAACCGCTCCCATGCACCGCTTCCGCGGCAGCATAAGCAAGGAAAGCTATACCCAGAGAATAAAGAGATTCGTAGTCTCTCCGGATCCCGATCTTTTTTCGAATGAGCTCCAGTACACCGATAGAAAAAAGACCGACAACGATGCCGGCACCGGGTCCGAGCAAAAATAAATGGACACCGAGCTGCACCAGCTCGTTACCGGAAAGTCCATTCGTTTTGAGGAACGCCATGCAAATCAAGACAATTGGCAGAAGAAATACATCATTCAGCCCACTTTCCAGCCGTAGTCCCTGTTTAGCCGGCTCCGGTAAATTCGGATTTCGAATCAACCCACGCAGCATCACCGGATCTGTTGACGCAAGGGCGGCACCAAGCAAAAAGGCTGCAGGAAGGGGGAGTTCCAGTAACTGCCACGCTGCCAGACCGATCAGAAAAGCAATCAGCAACGTTCCAGGACCGAGAATCATGAAAGCTAGTTTCGCGTTACTCTTTACTTCACGGATATTCAAGCTCACAGCATCGGTGAAAAGTACGAGCACCAGACTCAAGACCGCAACAGCACGAAGGAGAGGGGAGTTCAGATCGACATCCAAAAGCTTCAAACCTGATGGCCCCAGGATTGCGCCGATCAAAATAAAAACAGCAACTTGAGGTATTCGTTTCTTTTCAATCGCTCCGGATAGCAGCGCTGCGATGATGATCACCATTCCGACTATAGCGAAGGTTGCAGTTAGAAGTTCCATTGCCGTGAAAGTAAATTTAACGCAAAGCCGCGAAGACGCAAAGCAAGGTTAGCGTCTTTCGTTAAAGTTCCTCACTTTGCATCGTGGAAAATGATGCCCAGCGTAAAACGTTCTCCTGACCGAATTGTGCTCACACCATGACGCATGTTGGTGCGATAGTATCCGCGAGTGCCGCGAACCGGACGGTCCCTTACCGGGAAGATGATCATTTCACCCTGCTCACACACAGTCGCTTCTCCGCGGGACTGCGCGCGTGGACGCTGCTCTACCAGTAGAAACTCGCCTCCTTTGTATCCGGTTGTGGCCGTTAGAAAAATCGTGCATTGAAGGGGAAATACCATCTCGCCGTATAAATCCTGATGCAAGCAGTTATAGCCACCGGACTGATACTTCAGCATTAAAGGAGTCGGTTTTGTTTGACCCTTTCTGTGACAGGTATCCAGATATTCCTTCAAGGTTTCAGGATAAACCGTTGTCTCTCCCAGTAGTTGTTTCCACCGGGTCGCGATTTTTGCAAGCCGCGAATAAAGATTTGTGCGTAACTTTTGAACGATCTCCGGGAGCGGATTGGAAAAATATTTGTATTCACCGGATCCGAACTGGAACCGCTCCATGACGATACGGCTGCGAAAACGCTGATCGTCAGAATAAAGGGAAATCAGTTTGCCGCACTCCTCCGGGTTCAGGACCGGAGCAGTTACAGCGTAACCTTTCTCATCCAGATCCTTTTCAACCTGATCCCAATCGATCGTGCGATTCTGTGCCATGATGCTTCTCTAAAATGATATTCAAAGCAGACACCGCATTTCCACCGAAAAAACGACAGTCAATGATATGATTTCCACAAGAACAGCAAGGATGAAAAACTCACGACCGTTAGATACAAGCATAGAAGTAGAAGAGGTTCAGATCCAGGCTTTGAAAAACATGACACCCGAGCAACGCCTTAATCT
>JAKEFK010000091.1 GCA_022616075.1 bacterium | reverse complement strand
GTGTCAAGAAATCGGATTACCGAACTGGAAGATCTGCTAAGGCAGCTTGACGTTCAGCGAAAGAAGATCGCTGAGGAACTTTCTACGCTTCGGTCCCAGGAATTGGCGCGGACAGGAGATCTACCTCGAATTCTTGGTACTGCGGCGTGCAGCAAGACGCCTCAGACCGCCGAAGAAAAGATTCAGCTCTTTTTAACACTCTTTCGTTGTCGCGAGTCTGTCTATCCAAAGCTGTGGCATAACCAGAAAGAAGGGGACTAAAGGGTACGCGCCGGCCTGCCGTAATGAATGGGTTCCGGGAGTGTGCGAAAAACCTGCGATAAAGTGTTCTGTATGCACCAACCAGTCCTTCCCCTTACTTGATGCTGAGGCAGTAAAGGGTCATTTGCAGGGCCATTACACGATTGGGACTTATGCTATCCGCGAGGACGACACATGTACTTTTCTAGCCGCTGATTTTGATGGGGCTGGATGGCAAGGAGACATTCAGGCCTACCGGGTGGCGGCTCGAACCCTCGGCATTGAGGTTTATGTTGAGCGATCGCGATCCGGAAATGGCGCACACACCTGGATTTTCTTTTCGCATCCCGTTGCTGCAACGCTTGCGCGACGACTCGGCACCATGATTGTGGCCCGCGCGACACTGAATCGCAACTCGCTGAGCCTCGAGACATACGATCGGTTCTTTCCAAATCAAGACTTTCTACCAAGTGGAAATTTGATCGCTCTGCCGCTCCAAAGAATCCCCCGCGATAAGGAAAATTCCGTTTTCCTTGATGACGACTACCGCCCCTTACAGGATCAGTGGGAATACATGGCAAAGATCAAGCGGGTTTCCGCTGAGGATATCAAGCAAATCATTTCCGAAGAAGCGCCAGAAATAATGTAGGCATTTGGTGGCGGCAACTTTTCCACTTTGATGCTAACTTTCTCTTCACTAGGAGTGAAACCTATATCTTGTAGAAATGAAGGGTATTTTGTTAGGGTATGTTCCAGAGTCTTTTGAAGCTACTCCGGCAGGAACTCGCTTGGCTCAAATCCAAATTTAGGAGAGGGGCCCGGCAGTGACGGGCCGGTCCCCGGTGGACGATTCTTCAAGAATTCGGCAAGTCTCTTAACCCTTTCTTCATCGGTGATCAGTCCTGTTTTTATTAAGAATTCCAGGTTCTTTGCGGCTTTTTCTGTATCCCCTGTTTTGATCATCTCGAGGATACGGGTCGACTCAGCCTTAATGATTTCCAACTTTAGCTCGGCATCTCGATTCAATAGAGTCACGACGGCATTGCCGAAAGCAGCCAAAGCCGCAGCAAAGATTGCTACAACGAGAGGACTTCGCCATTTCGACGCTTCTTGTTCCCCGGCGCTTTAATTGGAGTTCAGCCTCGTTATTGGCTTGTTCGCGTTCTTTCAGAGCGAACTCCCGCGCACGCATCTCCACATCCTGGCGCCATTTTTCTCGCTCAAACTCTAGGCGAGCCCAATCTAGTTGTCCTTCCCCTGTTTGTTTAGTTCAGGTGCGCTCATATGGATAGGAGATCGTATTTCTGTGTACTATACCATTGGATTCGGAATTCCGTGATACAGCAAACTACTTTACTTTCTCCATAACTTTCCATGATCCGGCGGACATTTGCAGAATGCGTCCGGTTTTGTCTTCTTGAAACGCGATTTTTCGTTTTCCATCAAGGCGCACAAAGAATAACGGGCTCGTTTGCACCCATCGGTCGTCCCACACGGTGATAGTCCCATCATCATTTGCGGTCACTTCAACTTCTGCCACTGGAAGTGGATTCTTGCATGTGTGACAGAACAGGTTCCCGCGATAGAGTCCCGCAAAACGTTTTAGCTCCCCCTTGGAATCAGGAGTCGGTACTGGAACATCGATCGGACGTTTATCGGGAAAATAGCGGTCCAGCAATTTTTGTTTTACTGTAAAACGTAGATTTCCACCTTCTATATGATGCACGATAAAGAAACCGGTATTCTCACCGGGTAACAACACCAACAAGGAGCCAAAGCCCGCAATATCGCCACCATGCTCCAGGATTCGCAAACCGTTTGTGTCATCTTCCTGAAATCCATAAGTCCATCCGGGCATCTTGGGATGTGTTGTTGATTGTGTTCGATGCATTTCACACGCGGCGTTTGCGCTCAGGATACGTTGGCCGCGAAAGTCTCCGCACTGAAGATGTGCAATCAAGAAATTCGACATATCTTCAGCAGTACTCCTGATGGAAGAGGCAGGCGTTGTGTGATACCACTCATACGGCACGATTGTTGGAGTACCATCCTCCGCTCCATACGCTATCGCCACATCGCCAGTCATGTGCGGAGGTGTTGAGATGTATGTGTGATTCATCTGCAATGGTTCCCATATATTTCGGTGAAGGTACGTCTCGTATGAGACTCCAGATACTTCTTCCACGAGCAACCCTGCCAGAGTAATGCCATACGTTGAGTAACTGGTAACGACCCCAGGTAGATGAACACGCACGAGACGATCTTTCAAGAACTCATGAAGGGGCAGTATCTTGTTCGCTGACCCTGCTTGCGTGCCGGGCCGGATTTCATTCAGGCCGGACGTGTGGCTCAGCAAATGTGCGCTGGTGATCGGTTGATCGTAAGTCTTCGGCACTTTCAGTTTTTTTAAATACAAATTAACGTCCGCTTTCAAGTCGATTTTCTTGCGGTCCGCTAGCTGAACTAGCGCTGTAGCAGTAAACACCTTACTGATCGAACCGATCGGGAAAATTGTTTTGCCGGGATCGACAGTTTTTTTTCCTTCCAGATCTGCATAACCAAATCCCTTACTTAAGACAACCTTTCCATCCTGGACAAACACAAAGGCAGCTCCCGGTATGTGCTCTTCCCGCATGAGATCGGGCACAAAAGTATCGAGAAATTTCGCGAGCTCCTCTGAAACAACAGCAGTTGTTGTTGGCGCTGAATTAGGAAGAGATAAGATCAGGACAAGACAAACGATCAGTCGGTATGAAGTTGACATTTAGTTCATAACATAGCATGTTCATTGTGGACCGTCTTGGATGTGAGGAACCTTATGGGACGAGATTAAACTGTGCGGAAAATCCTTCTGTACGCCATTGGAGTCATGCCGCAGATTCGTTTGAACGTGCGAGAAAAATGACCTTGATCGCAAAAGCCGGCTGATGTGCTGATATCAGCTAGCCGCACATTTGTGGAAGCGAGTTGTACGCAGCAAGACTGGATCCGCAAGATTCGTAAATATTCACCGATCGATTGGCCGTAATGTTTCCGAAAAGCTCGATGGAGATAGATCGGGTGGACTCCGGCTTCCATCGCC
>JAKEFK010000090.1 GCA_022616075.1 bacterium | reverse complement strand
GCAATTCACAAGAAAAGCTGAGGGATGATATTGCTGCAGGGCCCGGACACCCAGCGCGAGGCTTTCTCCATTTAGAATGTTTCCATCATTTCTGCAAACCCTCTAAGCAAAGCGCTCTCGGTGTTGATAGAATCTGCGGAGGGCATCCCGGTGGGAGCCTACGGAAATATCGGTAAACCGGAGCCTGTTTTCGGTTGGGAGTTCACAAATGAAATCGATCCCGGTGGTTATGCCAATTTCGCAGGCAACTGGGTTGTGTCCGGCGCCAGAATTGTAGGCGGGTGTTGTGGCACAACGCCTGATCACATTCGCGCTCTAAGAACGCGTTTAGCTTGACGAACTGCTTCCTTTCAGTTCTCTCCTTCCGGCTCCTCCTCGGTATCCTTTTTACCTTTCTCCAGCTCTTCGATCTGATCCTCGACTTTTCTCAATTCTTCTTCTTTTAACCGTTTTTCACGGTATTGCTCTCCAGTGTTTACTGAACGAGCGCCACTCTGTTGAATCGAATCGGATACTTCCTGAACCTCACGAGTCAATTCCGCTCTTTGCTGCTTGAGTTCTTCTAATTGAGCGTTCGATTGATCGACAGCTTTCTCCACAGCCGCAGCCGGTTCCTTACTTTCAGCCGATGGTTCTTCAACAGGCGTGTGAGATTCTATTCCCAGACTGCTCTTGATATCCTTCACATCTTTGTTTGTAAGAACTTTCCCTTTCTTGCCCTGCTTGGCAAGCGCCTCACGCCGCGCTTTCTCTTTCTTTGCGAGTTCACCCAGATCTTCGGCCCACACTGAAATCGAAAACAGCACCGCGATCAAAACAAAAAAAATCTTTTTCATTGGCCAACCACCTTCTGACTAATTATACATTTTTTTTGAACGCCATTTTGATAACTTCGCCTAGATGTAGAGGCCGCTTCCCGGTTCTTTGAAGGAGTTGTTCCCTGCAACTAAAGCCGTTTGTCAGGACCAATGTATCCTCATGCGCTTCGCGGACTGCAGGAGCCAGTACACGCTCCGCGCACCGGATCGAGACATCATAATGATCTTTCTCAAATCCAAAGGAACCTGCCATTCCGCAACAACCGGAATCAAGGATTTGAAAATCCAGTCCCAGCTTTTTCAGGATCGCTTCCTCCGTTTTGATTCCCGCGACCGACCGCTGGTGGCAATGCAAGTGAACGATTGCTTTCCGATTCAGTGTAGGAAGCTCAACATTTTGCGAATGCAGAAACTCACTCAGCAAGAAGGTACGGGCGCGCAACTTTTCCGCGTCTTCGTTCCCCGGAAAGAGGTTGATGATTTCATCACGAAACACGGATAAGCACCCGGGCTCTAAACCTACCATCGGAATGTCATCCCCAAACTCATTGCTGACGGCGCTCACGGTTCGGGTTAATACCTTTTTGGCGCAATCCAGCATTCCATATTCGTAAAGGGGTCTTCCACAACACAGGATTCGAGACGGGATAACGACTTCGAAACCGATTGATTCGAGAGCCTCAACGGATGCCTGCGCGATTTCCGGATAGTAGAAATTGTGAAAAGTATCGATCCACAGAAGGATACGTGATCCGGATGTTTTCAACGGGGGCTTGTGAGACTTAAACCACTGCCGAAACGTCTGCTTCGCGAAGCTTGGAATTTTGCGCTCCGGTGCTACTCCGATAAGAGCTTTCATCCATCTCGCAAATGGATCCGTTTGCGAAAAGAAATTTGTTATGGTAGGAAGCAAAGCGCCGAGACGACTCCACCAAAAAATCAAGCCCATGGCGTATGCGGATGCAGGACGGATTCGCCCTTCATAGTAATGAGATAGAAATTCTGCTTTGTACGTTGCCATGTCGACACCAACAGGGCAATCGCTACGGCAAGCCTTGCAAGACAGGCAAAGGCTGAGCGCTTCTTTCACCTCTTCCGATTTCCAACCATCCCGGACCGTTTCTCCATTCAGCATCTCAAAAAGGATTCGAGCGCGCCCGCGCGTCGAATGCATCTCTTCTCTGGTTACCTGAAAACTTGGACACATGGTTCCAACATTCAACTGCCGGCATTCCCCCACACCGACACAACGAAGAGTGGTGTTAGAAAAGTTTCGGTCGGCCGCGAATGGAAAATGCGTTTTTACCGGAGAAGAAACAAAACTCGCCATCTTTAGGTTGTCATCGAGCCGGTATGGATCCACTACTTTTCCGGGATTCATTTTTGCATCGGGATCCCAGATTCTTTTGAATTCACGGAACGCTTCCACCAGCTCATGACCAAACATTTTATGGAGCAATTCGGCGCGGGATTGACCATCGCCGTGTTCGCCGGAAAGCGATCCCCCAAAGGAGACAACGAGATCGGCAGCTTCGGACATGAACTGCCGGAATTTCTGGATGCCTTGAGGCGTCTGCAGATCGAAGTCGATTCTTGTGTGAACACATCCATCTCCCAGATGCCCGTAGAGCCCGCCGTGATAATCGTAGCGGGACATAAGGGCGCGAAGTTCACGCAGATAAGGTCCCATTTTCTCCGGTGGAACCGCCGAATCCTCCCATCCTTCCCAGTTCAGTTTTTCTCCTGGAGCAGAGGCGGTTGCGCCAAGCGCGGATTCGCGAACACGCCACATCATTCTCGCCTCGTTATCATCTTTGCAAAGCTTTATTTGCGGCGCATCGCTAATTCGGGACAGTCCTTTGGTCGCAATTTGTGCGCGTTCCAGAGCTTCCTCGGATGTTTCTCCGCCAAATTCTACAAGCAACCATCCTCCTCCGGGTGGTAGTAAAGCGACATTTTCAGGATGAAGATTCTTCCTTTTCATGGATTCGACCAAATCGTCATCTACGCCTTCCACCGCAAGAGGTTTGTAAGACAAAATTTCCATCAAGTGATCCGCAGCCGTTGCCATGTCGCGAAAACCAAGAACAATCAGGCGCCGGTAAGGAGGGCTGTGCACCAAATGTAACCGGGCGCGCAACACAGTCACGCAGGTTCCCTCTGTTCCGACAAGCGCACGGGCCACATCAAATCCTTTTTCCGGCAGCAACTGAGTCAGATTGTATCCGGACACACGCCGTGGAATTTTGGGAAAACGAGCACGGATCAAGTCCTGGTAACGATCACGCAAATCCTTCAGCTTTGAATAGATTTCGCCGCGCGGCCCCCCCTTACTCATAATCGACTGCAGCTCCTGCTCACTCGTCTTTCCCACACTCAGCCGCAAACCGCGGTACGTTAAAACGTCCATTTCATGCACGTTGTCTTCCGTTTTGCCCGAATAAACCGAATGAACGCCGCAAGAGTTATTTCCGATCATTCCGCCGATCGTGCAACGACTATGAGACGCGGGATCGGGACCAAAAGTCAGATGGTGATTTTCAGCAGCACTGCGCAAATCATCGAGAATCGTTCCCGGTTCAACGTCACCGATTCGCTCAACCGGATCGATGTTCAATACGCGATTGAGGTATTTCGAAAAATCCATCACGATCGCAACATTGCAGCATTGCCCCGCCAGACTGGTTCCTCCACCGCGCGACAGAACAGGAGCGCTGTGAGTGCGGGCAATTTCGTGTGTCTTGACTACGTCTTCCAGAGTTCGAGGCAGCACGACGCCAATCGGAACTTGACGGTAATTCGAAGCATCTGTCGAATAAATCGCGCGAGTACCAGGGTCGAACCGCACTTCACCTTGAATCGCTGCGCGAAGATCGTTCTCAAGATTTTTCATAACCGAGGCGCAGGCAAGATGCCTGCGGCCCTTAATGCAGGCTGGAAGCCTGCGCTCCTTAATGCATATACAATATCTCAGCATGAAGCGGTTTGCAGCAATTCTGTTCCTCGTGTTG
>JAKEFK010000089.1 GCA_022616075.1 bacterium | reverse complement strand
CTCGTTACATACCACAGCGGGTATGCGCCTCGCTCGCGCCTTGCCATCAAGCCTGCGAGCCAGCAGCATATGTCATCATATTTATGGGAAGGGACACTTAGGGGACCCGCTTCCATGTTGTGATTTCCGTTTTCCAACCCTGTTCTTGACGCTTTTTGAACGAAGCTTTGAGATGAGGAGTCTTCTTGTGTTCTTCCAGTGCTTCGGGGTTTCGCCAGACTTCGAACCGCATAAATTCATTCTTCTTAACGGTTGATTGGTATAAATCATAAGTAATGTTTCCCGGTTCGGATCGCGTTGGCGCTTCAAGCGCAAGAAGTTCACTCTTCAACTCTTCATCTTTCCCTTCCATGCCTTGAATAAAAGTTACGGCTGTGAGAAGCTGATCCGGAGAGAGCGCACCTGCAGCTTCCACAGTTTTCATCTCAATCAAGAGGCCGTGCGCATCGGTCTCACCAATATTCAAAGGTGAATGCGTCACAGCATCACTGTATAAAACGTCCCCCGCTTTCGCTTCTCGAATCGCCGTGCGGCCGTCCGGAAAAGTGAAGCGTATCTTGAATCCTGTGAGAATGTAGGCAACATGCGGAGGATGCGAATGAAAACTTTCCGTGTCTCCCTTTCTAAGCACGAAATCCAAAACTCGCACGTTCTCGTTCTCCAGAAGGACTTTGTAGTTCTTGGGATAAACTGTTACCGGATCAACGGCCAATCCGTTCGAAGCGAAGAAAAGTAAAGTAACGAAACAGAATGACAAAGCGTTTCTCAATGACATATAGATCTCCTAGATTTTGAATTTCAGAATCCGGCTCCTCTGGTTGTCAACCGGATACGATAGAGGGCTGTGTTCGCAGCGATAAACAGAGTAGAACCATCTTCTCCCCAGGCACAGTTTCCAATGGGCACACCAAAATCGAATCTACCCAGGATTCTGCCGCCGGGCGCGATAATGTATAAACCCCCCGGACCCGCAGCGAATATATTGCCGCGCTGATCCACTTTCATGCCGTCCGGTCCGCCAGGTCCATTTTTCTTTTGGCCGTTCGCATCCAGTAGCAGACGTTTGTTGAATACCGATCCATCCTGTCTGACATCGAAAACAAACCAGGCTGCTCCGGTGTAATCGGACACATACAATTGTTTCTCATCCGGGGAAAATGCGATGCCGTTCGGCCCTTTCAACTCTCCGGTCAACAGGGTGAGAATGCCGTTTTTTGAATACTTGTAGACACCTTGAAATTCCAGCTCTTTGTTAGGATCATCGAAAGATTTCGGCAAACCGAAGGGCGGATCCGTAAAATACATATCGCCATTTGATTTGAAAATCACGTCATTCGGGCTGTTCAATCTTTTTCCATTGTAGTGATCGACAACAGTTGTACTCGAACCGGTCTTCTCCAGCCTGCTGATTTTCCGATCCCCATGTTGGCAAAACACCAGCCTTCCCTGAGAATCAAAACTTAACCCGTTGGATCCAGGCTCCTTCCCTTCAAAAGTTTCCTTGCCTGTGTAGCCGCTTGGTTTCAGGAAAACGCTAACCGCTTCTCCCTGCTTCCATTTCAACACTTCATTATCAGGAACGTTCGAAAACAGAAGAAACCTCTCAGCCCGGTTCCAGACTGGTCCTTCCAACCAGCTGAATCCATCTGCTATTTTTTCAAGTACGGCATCTGCAGGCACAATCGCATTCGCACGCGAGTCAAGGCGAACGATGTTCGGTGTGGAGAGCGTCGTTGCAAGCGTTGCGATTGAGAATTCACTGACGATATGGAACGCAAGCAAAAGCAAGATCACCCGAAAGAGTAATAAGTATTTTTTCATAACCGCTTCCTCCGCTAATTAGTAGAGGTAGCGGGTGAATCATTACAAAATTGTGAAAAATGTCTCTTTGTAAGCTTCATCCACCCTTTACGACAAAACGTTATGAAATCAACTATGAGCAAAATCATTGGAGTTCTAACTTTGACTTTGATGTTCGGCGGGAATTCAATCGCCGAATTACCGTCCAAAAAAGTTTTAACGCTGGAAGTAGCGAAACAGATAGCAGACGCCGCCGAAGCAGAAGCGAAGAAAAGGAGAGCGGCAGTCGTGATTGCAGTTGTAGATGATGGTGGTTACCTGCTTTTGCTGGAACGATTGGACGATACACAGGTCGCAAGTGTAGAAGTTGGAATTGGCAAAGCCAGAACAGCTGCAATCTTCCGCCGGCCAAGCAAGGTTTTTGAAGATCAGATTCGCGAGGAACGCGTTGCCGCGCTTGCGCTTTCGGGCGCAACCCCGTTGCAGGGCGGCGTTCCCCTTATTTACCAGGGACAAGTGATCGGAGCAATCGGAGTTAGTGGAAATACTCCCCAGGAAGATGAAGATATAGCAAAAGCGGGAGCTGCAGTGATTGAACGGGCCATCCCAAAAGCGCCGTAAATGAACCGATATTCTTGTTACTTCTTGTAAGTTTGTTTTCCACCCATTTGCTGCGGGTTCGTGCGTGCAAAATAGACGATGCGACGATATAGGACACCGGCGCGAAGCTTCACTTCTTGACAAACTTGTATATACATTATAATGGTTGTATATACATATTATGAACGTTAAAGACGCACTCGTTCTTGTCACAATCCCAGCCGGGCAACAGCCGGGAATTCAGGCGTTGTTTGGGCTCAGCATTCTCATGAGCTTTGTGGCCTTCGGGTTGGTGACGAAGCTTTACATCTGGCCCCGGCTTCGGCGGCTCGACCGAATGGATGCACTCCTTCCATTGGTGTTGCCTCACACGTTTCGGTTCGTTGGACTCAGTTTCCTGGTACCTGGAGTTGTCTCTTCTTCGCTACCATCGGGCTTCGCTGTTCCAGCCGCCTACGGCGATCTGGTTGCAGCCATCCTCGCAATTGCGACATCCATAGTACTTTCCAAACGGGGGTCGTTGGCCACACCGCTCGTATGGCTGTTCAACGTTTGGGGCGCAACCGATCTTGTCTTTGCGTTTTACCAAGGGGTCTTTGCGGTCCAGCTTGATCCCAGGATGCTCGGCGCCGCGTTCTTTATTCCAACTGTAGTAGTGCCGCCAGCGCTGATAACCCATGGCCTCATATTTAAACTTCTCGTTCAACGTACTCATTAAAGGAAAGATTACAATGGAAAAACAACCCAGGATTGCACGAGCGCGATTATTCACTGTTGTCGCTGTGATTGCCTGGTTTTCCGCCGCATTTATTTGCGGTGCATTTGGCAAAGTGAACGAACCGGGCCGCCCACCGCTTGTGGTTGGCGCCTTCATCACGCTGCCAATTCTAGGGTTTTCGGTCGCGTATCTGGTTAGTAATGCCTTTCGTGCCTTTACTGAAAGTCTTAGCCTTACACTGATTGTCTCGTCGCATCTCTGGCGGTTTGTCGGACTCGGCTTTATTATTGCGTGGCTTAAAGGCGCTTTGCCAGGTGGCTTTGCGATCCCTGAAGGATTGGGGGATATCATCGCTGCATTGGGTGCCCTCCTTCTTCTTCCCAAGTTGCGTAAGAGCACAGTGTCTCACGGCTGGCTTCTCGTCTGGAATTCGTTCGGATTCATTGATTTGGTTTCCGCAATTGTTATGGGGATCCTATACTCCAACAGCGCGTTCGGAATCTTGAGTCGCGGAACGGTGACTACCGAACTGATGGTGACTTTCCCTGTCAGTTTAATTCCCACTTTTTTCGTACCGCTTTTTATACTACTGCACGCGCTCACTTTCAAAAAAATCGCGAACCTAAAGGCTCGCGCTTAGGTTTTCAGCTTCGCAGCCAGTATTCGCATTTTCGAGGACTTTATTTACAATTATCTTTAGATTGAGCGGATGACCACTTCAAAGAAGCTTCAGTCGATTGCAGCAACGATTGCCAGCGATTGCCTGGCAGTGCGGATAAGAACGATGAGCCGGGTGATCACTGCGATTTATGATCACGCCTTGAGTCCGATAGGACTGACCGTGAATCAATTGAATATGCTCGTTGCAATTGCAAGGATCCAGAAACCAACTGCGAAATCCCTTGCGGGAGCATTGCAGATGGAGGCCTCTACGGTGAGCCGCAATTTAGACCGGATGAGGAAAGAAGGATGGCTGCGAATTGTCAGCGGCCAGGGGGGCCGCAAACAGGAACTAGGCATTACCCAAAAGGGAGCAGACCTCGTAGAAAAAGCTTTTCCTGCATGGAGAGAGGCTCAAAAGCATGCTCAAGCAACCTTGGGTGAGAAAAAATTCGCGGCCATGGCGCGAATTGCTGAAAGTATATGGGCTCCGAATCGAAACTCTTCCTAGTAAACGAACTTGGTTTGTGGGCTAATTCGCCGCCAAGTAGAATAGAGAGATGAGACACTTTGCAATATTGTTCTTACTAGTCTTCACTTCCGGGTCTAACCTGTTAGCGGATAATCCGGCATTTCAGGCGTTGAAGTACCGAAATATCGGGCCGTCCCGCGGCGGCCGTTGCAGCGCTGTGACCGGAGTGCCGGGGCAAATGCACACGTTCTTGATGGGCAATGCGGGGGGCGTATGGAAAACGATGAATGCTGGACAAAGCTGGGATAACATCTCGGATGGTTTCTTCGAAAGCGGTTCGATCGGAGCCATCGCCGTTTCCGAAGCTGATCCCAATGTTATTTATGTGGGAACCGGGCAGGCGACCATTCGCGGAAACGTTGCTCTGGGAGTGGGTGTATACAAATCGCTGGACGGTGGAAAGACCTGGAAGCATAGCGGACTCCGCAAAGCGGGTCAAATTGCAAAAATTCGAATCCATCCGGAGGACGAAAATCTGGTATACGTCGCAGCGGTTGGGAATGCGTTTACACCGAATGAAGAACGCGGGCTTTTCCGTTCTAAAGATGGCGGTAAGAACTGGGACAGAATCCTGTACGTTAGCGCCAAAACGGGTGTTGTAGACATCAGCATGGATGTTACAAATCCGCGAGTGCTTTACGCGGCTGCTTGGACCGGTCAACGGAAGCCCTGGACAATTGTTTCGGGAAGCGAAGAAAGCGCGCTTTACAAAAGCGAAGATGGCGGAGATCACTGGAAAAAACTGAGCGGTGGGTTGCCGCAGGAAATTGTGGGAAAAATCGGTGTCGCAGTATCACCGGCCAAACCGACGCGAGTGTGGGCAATCGTAGAGGCAAAGGATGGCGGATTATTCCGCTCTGACGATGCGGGGGAAACCTGGAAACGTCTCGAAACGGAGCAGAAGAGAAGGCTCTATCAGAGGGCCTGGTACTACATGCATATTTATGCGGATCCGCGCGATGAACAGAGAATCTACATTTTGAACGTGGATCAGTTTCGTTCGCGCGATGGCGGATTGACCTTTGAAACGATCGATGTCCCTCACGGAGACGGCCATGATCTGTGGATTCATCCTCAAGACACGCGCGTCATGATCATGGGGACCGATGGGGGCGCGTCCGTTAGTCTGGATGAAGGGAAAAACTGGTCAACTTTGCTGAATCAGCCGACCGCAGAAATTTACAACGTCAATGTCGATGGGGCGTTTCCTTATCGCATCTATGGCGCGCAACAGGACAACACCACGATTTCGCTGCCAAGCCGCGCGCTGCCGGGAGTAACTCCGTACGAACACTGGAGAGATGTGGGTGGCGGGGAAAGCGGTCACATCGGTTTTGATTTCCAGAATCTCGACATTATTTATTCAGGCAGCTATGGAGGAGAGATTACCAGGTTGAATCTGAAAACAAATGAGTATCGAAGCGTGATGGCCTATCCTCAAATGGAAGTTGGACTCGCGGCTAGCGATCTTCGATACCGGTTCAACTGGAATGCTCCCTTGCGCGTTTCAAAACACAATTCCAAAACAATTTATTATGCTTCCCAATTTGTGCACCGAACGATCAATGAAGGGCAGAGCTGGGAAGTGATCAGTCCCGATCTTTCGCGGAACGACAAGAGTAAACAGGGTTATTCGGGGGAACCGATCACTTACGAAAATACCGGCATCGAAGTCTATTCGAACGTTTTATCGTTTGAAGAATCACCCATTCGCGCCGGTATCTTCTGGGCAGGAAGCGACGATGGACTGGTGCATGTTTCTGACGATGACGGAAAGACTTGGCGAAACGTCACTCCATCGGGAGCGCCGGATTGGGGAACCGTGAACAGCGTTGAGCCTTCTCCGCATGATCCCGGGAAAGCTTATGTAGTGATTCATAAGTACAGGTTGGGTGACTGGCGTCCTTATATATTCCGTACGGAAAACTACGGCAAAACCTGGACACTTTTGACGACTGGAAGAAATGGAATTCCGGATGATATGCCGGCGCGTGCTGTGCGTGAGGATCCGTTGAAAAGGGGAATTCTTTACGCAGGAACCGAAAAGGGGATTTTCGTTTCATTCGATGAAGGTGGCAAGTGGGAACCGCTGCAGTTAAACTTGCCGATTGTTCCTGTTACCGATTTGCGCGCCCACCAGAATGATCTTGTCGCTTCCACTCAAGGCAGGAGCTTTTGGATCCTGGATGATCTGACCGTCATACACCAGGTTGCTGATGGCAAATTGCCGCGCGACAAACCCGTTTTGTTAAAACCACGTGATGCATACAGGATGCGAATGCGAAAGAGTGATGAGAATCCGCCCAATGGAGCAATCATCTTTTACAATCTGCCGCAAGAAATAAAAGGCGAGATCACTTTGAAGATTTCGGATGCAGCCGGACGTTTGATCCAGGAGTTTTCCAGCGAACATCCGCCACATCCGAATCCGGAATTCCCCTACGAGTTCATGGGTAGATATGATGGAGACCGGAAACTGGCGAAGGAGAAGGGGCTCAACCGGTTTGTGTGGGATCTCCGCTATCCTGTCGTGGATTTTCCGGCAGGCACAATTATCTGGGGATTTCTGGGAGGCGCGCGGGCGGCGCCTGGAACCTACAAAGCAACCTTGAAAATAGAAGACTGGCAACAGGATCAGACATTCGCGATCCTAAAGGATCCGCGCGTGTCCGTTTCAGAAGAAGAGCTTGGCGAACAATTTACTTTTCAAATGCAAATTCATGAGCGTTTGAATCAGATTTATCGTGCCGTAAAGATGTTACGCGAAGCGAGACAACAATCCGGAGAAGTTGTTGTCAGGTTAGGAAAGAACGGTAAGAACGTTACCGAGTTACGGAAAATGTCTGATCAGCTCGCGAACAAGCTTACCGTTGTTGAAGATGAGCTGATGCAATCCAGAAACGAAGCGGATCAGGATACGGAGAATTTTCCGACCAAGCTGGATAACCAGCTCGGATACGTCTACATGCAACTCGAATTTACAGACAGTCGCCCGACCGAAGGACAGCGCGAACGGGTGCGTGATCTGGAGCGTGAGATTGATACGCAAATCGCCAGGCTGAAAGGAATCCTCAGCACCGATCTTGCGGCGTTCAATGAGGCAGCCGCGAAAAAAGGAGCGCTGGCGGTAACAGTTGGCGGTGATTTGTGAGAATTTGTAGCTTTCCATAACGTCAGTTATATTTGGAGGACTTTAGCTCGGCGATGATCGGCAAGAAAGTTTCACATTACAGAGTTATTGAAAGACTAGGTGGTGGTGGAATGGGAGTGGTGTACAAGGCCGAGGATTTGAAACTTGAACGCCTTGTTGCACTCAAGTTCCTGCCTCATGAATTTTGCCAGGAGGAAAAGCGCAGGAAGCGGTTCGTTCAGGAAGCGAAAGCAGCCTCATCGCTGGATCATCCGAATCTCTGCACGATCTATGAAATCGACCAGACCAGGGACGGCCAAATGTTCATTTCCATGGCTCTGTATGAAGGGAAAACCCTAAAAGAAAAAATCAGCTCGGGCTCGCTCACCATTCCAGACGCGCTCGATATTGCATGCCAGATGGCGGATGGCCTTGCGATTGCTCACGAACATGGAATCTGGCATAGAGATATCAAGCCGGCCAACGTGATCGTCACGCGATCAGGACTCGTAAAAATTCTGGACTTCGGCCTCGCCAAACTCACGGGAGCCTCGCAGATCACGGAAGCAGAAACGGCCGTTGGAACCATTTCTTACATGTCTCCCGAACAGGCGCTTGGCAAGACGGTTGATCAACGTGCGGACATCTGGTCCTGGGGTCTTGTGCTTCACGAAATGGTAACAGGAAAGCATCCTTTCCCCGCTGAAAATCCTTTGCAAATCCTGCACTCACTGATTTCTAGTGATCCCGTTCCACTATCCGAGACCTCCTTCTCTCCGGAAATTGGTCGCATTCTTCAGAAGGCGCTTGCGAAGGAACTCGATGATCGCTATTCGTCGATCGCCGAAGCGAACCACGACTTGCGCTCCGTTAGAATCTCGGGTCAATCCTTGACTGTTACTGCTTTGTCGTTGAAAGGTATCGCTGAAGCCACGGTCCCCGAATTTGAGTTGCCGGTTACGCCTCAAAGAGCGGAGAAAAAGCCTTTGACCTTCGTTACCGCCGGCATCGCGGGATACGCAGAGCTACTGGAGCAATTGCAATTGGATGACGTGCAGCGGTTCCTCAACAATCTTCAAAAATTCACAGAAAGCCTTGCTGAAAAATACCGGGCTGTGTTAAATGAATTTGATCCCGACAGGATCGTTGTTCTCTTTGGAATACCGGCTTCTCAGGAAAATGACTTCCTTACCGCTGTTCATTTCGCTTTTGATTTGCAGAATGCAGTTTCAGAGATCAGCAAAGAATTCTGTGGTTCCTGTGAACAACTAGTTTCTCTCCGCGCCGGGATCCATTCCGGACTTGTCGTCATGCAACCCTCTTTACGCGGGAGGAGCAAGTATGAAATCACAGGAGTGCCTTTCCAGATTGCACTCACCCTTGCCTCCAATGCAAAACCAAATGAAGTGGTCATCACGCAAGAAAGCCGACGCCTGATGCGCCAGCTATTTCTCACCGAATCGAGGGACGCAATTCTTGTTCCGGGCATGTCAAAATCGACTATCGCGTACGCGATCTTGAACGAAGCGCATTCGCTGACAGAAGTCTTTCTTGCACCCTATACAGGCCGCCAGAAGGAAATGACTCTGTTGCAAGATTGCTGGCAAAAAGCCACCGAGGGTAGAGGACAGTTCGTTACATTGATCGGAGAAGCGGGAGTCGGCAAGAGCCGCTTGTTCAGCGAATTCAAACGGAACGTTCAAGGCAGTATTCGCTATTTGCATGGCCGCGGTGATCCCTATGCAACGGCTGTTCCGTACGCGCCCTTTTGTGAGCTGGTTGTGAATGCTCTCGAACTTCCTGAAAACCATCCTTCTTTTTCTGCTGATGAGGTAATTAAGAAAATTCAGGAAATAGACCCGCGGTTGGAGGACTTCATCCCACTCTATCTTCACTTGCTTTCAATACAGAGTGATCGCTATCCGTTTCCGAAACATCTGGAAGGGGAAAATCTCCGTCTTGCCATTCTGGATGCGCTTTCTGTATTTGTGTTGGTAAAGAAACATACAACCGTTCTGTTGCTTCTGGAAGATTGGCACTGCGCAGACGAAGCTTCGCAAAACGCTTTCAAACAAATACTGGAAATGCTTCCGGAACAAAGCATCCTGGCCGTTGCGTGTTACCGGCCTGATTCGTCGCAGACTTGGTCCGGCGTCCGCAATCTCACCCAGATCTATCTGGAGCCTTTGGAGTCAAGCTCATCACGAGAATTGATGTCCTCTTTGCTGGATGCAGAGAGGGTGAGCGACTCGCTTGCGCAATTAGTTTACGATCGATCGGGCGGAAATCCATTTTTTGTAGAAGAGATTTGTCTGAATTTGAAAGAAGAGGGAAAAGTCAAAGTGGAAAAGGGCACAGCAATACTGAGCAGCGCCCCCGAAATTCTTCGTTTGCCGGAAACGATTCAGGCATTAATTCTTAGCCGGTTAGACCGGTTAAACCGTAAAACGAAGGAGATTTTGCAAACGGCTTCAGTCATTGGCCGCGAGTTTACACGAACGATCCTTCAGCGCGTTGCCGGAAATGAACCGGGACTTGCTTCTATATTGACCACCTTGAAGACTCTGGGACTGATTCAGCAGGTAAACGTATTGCCGGAACCTGCATACAAATTTCGTCATGCTCTGACTCAGGAGGTTGCTTACGACAGTCTTTTAGCGCATGAGAAGAAGCAAATTCATCAGCTTGTCGCGGAGGCGATTGAAGATTTCTATAAGGAGCGTCTGGAAGAACACCTGGATTTCCTTGCAGAGCATTTCAGCAGGGCAGATCACTGGTCGAAGGCTGTTGAATATGGAGCGAAATCTTCTGAAAAAGTGAGAGCGCTCGGACAATTTTCAGAGGCTCTGAATATTTTGAAGAAGGCGGAAACGTGGCTACTCAAGCTTCCGGATAATCCATCCCGCAATGCCTTAAAAATTGACCTGATGTTGCGCGAAGAACGTCTGTGCGAGACGTTGGGGATTCGAGACAGGCAGGAACAGATACTGCAGGAGCTGCTGAATGCTCTGAAAAACGAGAACGATCAACAGCGACAGATGGAAGTGTACAGGAGGCAGGGAGAGTTGATGACTTTGCTGGCTCGTTTTAATGCGGCGGAAGCAGCGTTACAGGAGTCTTTGTCTCTGAGCGAATCACTCAACGACCGTTCCGGCGAAAGGAATGCATGGAGAAGCATTGGCTTCATGAGATGGCATCAGGGAAAAAACGAAGAAGCCGTTGCGAGCAATCAAAAAGCTCTGCTCATCGATCGTGAACGAGGAGACAAAGAGGCGCTTGCTACGGACCTGACAAATATGGGATCAGTGCTGCGCAATCACGGAGATCTTCAGGCGGCACTCGCCTGTCTGGAAGAAGCTTTGAAGTTGTATGAGCAGATCAACGATCCGGTGAAGCATGCTGCTGCGCTGCATATGCTGGGGAACGTTCATCGCGAGCTCGGGAACCCGGAAGAGGCGATGAATTGCATCCAGGCTGCGATGGCGGTGAGCACGCGCTACCGTCTTGTCATTATGCAGTCATTTCATTTGACGTCGCTTGCAAATATGTGCTGGCAGGAAGGAAAGCTGGAAGAATGCCTGGATCTGCAAAAACGCGCCGTTGAGAGAAACAGGAAATCGCATTACGCCGATGGACTGGCGACTTCGTTGAGAATGGTAGGGGAGACGCTGCAAGGGATGGCCCGGCAAGCCGAAGCGCTTCCTTATCTGGAGGAAGCTGCTTCTTTATTTTCAAAACTCCAGGATTTTCGCAATGAAGCTGCTCTACTGAACAAAATTGCCATTCTCTATGAAGAGCAAGAGTTGTGGGACGAAACACTGAATGTTCAGCAAAAACTGAAAACAGTGCACGAATCGATGGGCAACAAGAAAGGAATTGTAGAAACGGCTGAGTGGATGGCAAAAGTTTGCCGGAAGAAAGGAGATTCTGCATCTGCCATTCAAAATTACCGTGAAGCAATTCAGGCGCTGGATGTAGCTGAGGATCCTGCGGTCATTGCCGCGCTCTTGAATTCCATTGCCATCCTGGAATGGAAAGGAGCGGATTACGAGCCGGCGCTGAATGACTATCAAAAAGCACTGGAAATTTTTCGGGATCTGGGAGACGAAGTGCACAGCGGGTTGATCATGAACAGCATTGGCCTAACTTTAAAGAGTATGCGAAGGGCCCAGGAAGCATTGACCATCTTGCAAGAGGCCGTGGTCGTAAACCGGCGAACAGGTCAGCGAAAGTTGGAAGGACACTCTCTTGCAGCGATCGCGGATCTGCAGAGCGATGGTGGTCAAATCGATCTGGCAATGCAGCATTATCAGGAAGCATTGCAAATCAAACGGGAAACGGGAGACGCCAAAGGCGAGGCCTGGATGCTGTATCATCTTGCACGTTTGCAATTATTGGGCAGCGTGGAAGCCAGATCCGAAGACTATATGGTAGAAGCGGAAAAGATGGTGGCTGACTTTGGCGATCAAAAATTAAAAGATGCGTGGAAAGAATTACAGCGCGCGGTGAATCATACGCAAGGAGGAAATCGTGCCTAGATACATCATTGAACGAAGCGTTCCAGGTTTAACAAGGGATGCCTGGCAGGCGGCTTCTCTTAGATCAAAGGAAGTGCTGGCAGGTATGCCGGAAGTTGTTTGGATTAAAAGTTATGTTTCCGAAGCAGAAGGCAAGATTTATTGTGAATACGATGCCCCGAATCCTGAAGCGGTCCGTGAGCATGCAAGGAGAGCAGGATTGCCTGCCGACAAGATTTCGTTACTGACGCTCGAAATCAACCCGGACATGTTCCCGTAAGCTTTGTAACGCCGGCCTCCGCCGGCATCGCCGGCTAAAAGCCGGCGGACACAATGCCGCCAGGAATGGCGGCGCCCTTAGAGGAGCGCCAGCCTCCAGGCTTGCATAAATGACCACCGGCATTCTGCGGCATGGTTCGTTTAGAAAATCATTCTCCTCGTAGATGCAGAAGCAAATGTAGAAACTCAAGCGCCGGCCTCCGGCCGGCAAAAAGATACAAAGGTACAACGCTCCTGCCGGCTGGAAGCCGGCGCTACAATTTCACGAATGAGCCTGGTGTTTTTCCAACGCGTGCAGCAGGATTGCGGCCCGCCTGTTTTCCGGTGAAATTTGGATTGCCTGCCTGCACTCGTCGATAGCCATTTCAATGAGCCCACGGTCTTTGAAATAGTCTGCAAGAGTTACGCGATATTCAGCATTATGTGGATCAAGGTTGATTGCTTTTCGAAAAAATTCTTCGGCGAGCTGAGCCGATTCGTGACGGTGAGAAATCGCACGACCAATCATATGGTAATACTTTGGCTCGCTCGGGTTCAGCTCGATGGCTTCCTTGCAAAGTCTTTCGGCGCTCCAGAAGTCATTCTTTAAGATCGCCTGTTCCGCAAGCTTATAGTAACTTTCGGCGGCGTGTGAAATCCTCGGCGTTGGCGTTGGAGTTGGCGTCGGCGTGGCTGTGACCTCATGGAAAACTGGCTGACCGGGAGGGTGTGGTGTGGGCTGTGGAGTGGTCGTTTCGCGGCGCGGCTTGCGCTGTTCCGGGGATTTGAAATCAATCGCGTCAAAGCCCTTGAGAGCATGAATGAAACGGGTAATTTGTTCTATGGGAAAACCGGTGAGCAGTTGAAGAGTTTCCAAATTTACGGACTCTCCTTCAATGCGAGAGGCCAGAAAGCTCTCCGTTGCAGGCAATTCAAGGCCCGCAAAAATTTCATCGAACTTCCATGTTCTTACGATAAAACGATTGTACGGAACTTGATTTTTTATCGATTCGAAATCCACATAATTTCGGGCTCCTTCCATTAAGATTGCTCTCAAAGGGATCTTACAAAATGAATCTTGTTTGATATCCGCTTTAAAGAATTCCACGTCCACCACAGGCCACCGGAAAACCTCTAATAGAGCGGTTTTCATCAGAGGCCTGTAACATGCCGTAAAATCATCGAGTGAAAGAGCCTGCAGAAAGAGCAATCGGTTTAACGTTTCTTCCATATTCTGATTTTGGAGTGAGATATTTTGCGGATCCAAAATCCCTCTTTCAACTATTTTTTTCCAGACGTTTTCTTCGATTTGCGGTGATTCATACAGCACCAGATCTCCCTGTAATATCAAGAATCTCTTTTCAAGCGGTCCCCAGCGGGTAATGAGAATTCCCGAATCATTCTTTTTTACAATTTCCAGAAGTACGTTAAATAGATTGTCTCCCTGGGCCGCCGGAACAGGCGCAATGTGACTCGCGGAAGGAACTTTGAACTGGCGTTCGCGAAAGAGTTCGCTTTGCACCGTTTCCAGATCCGTGATGAGTTCCGCATAACTTTCGTACCGGTCAGAAGCAGCTTTCCTCGTCATCTTTTGGATGATCCCGTACGCTTTTTGATGCATTTTTCCCTGAACCTGTTGGAATGTGGGAAACGGTTCCTTTTCATGTTTGATCACCCAACCCATGGGAGTTTCTGCAAAGAAAGGAAGTTCTCCGGTTATCATTTGGAAGAATGTCATGCCAAGCGCGTAAATATCTGCGCGATGATCCACTTTATCGCCTCTACCCTGCTCGGGAGCCATATAGGCAGGACTGCCCAGGATTTCTTGAGCTACTGTAATGTTGGCTGAAACCTGCTCACTGTGAGCTATGCCGAAGTCAACGAGTTTGGTTTGTTGATTTTCATCAAACATGATATTGCTCGGTTTAACATCTCGATGAACAACTCCTTTTAGCCGGGCAGCTGCGAGCGCGCGGGCGCATTGCAGAATGATCTCCACGGCTTTCAAAAATCCGATCTTTTGCTGGTTTCGAATCAAATCACGTAACGAACCGCCGGGACACCATAACAGGGCGAAGTAATATTCCGTTTGATCTTGTCCGAGTGAATAAATCTGCGCAATTCCAGGATGATTGACAGCAGCAATCAACTTTGCTTCTCTCCGAAATCTTTCAACAAATTCCGTATTGTCGGTCCATTGTTTTGAGAGAACTTTCAAAGCAACAAAACGATCCAGGTGCTCATCGTAAGCCTTGTAGACAAGACCCATGCCGCCCTTGCCAACCAGTCGTTCGACGCGATAGCTTCCATATTTATGCTTTTCCGCTACTTGCAAATTCGTCCCAGGCATCACGGGCGTTGTGCTCACCGAAGCAGAATCTTGTCTTGTCTTCTCAGCATCCTCAATTCCGATTGTCATCGTTCTTTCATCGGAAGCGAGGACCGGTTTATTACGATCGGAAAATTCGAGAAAACGGGTTACACGAGCGGACAGTTCTTCCATGTCCAAAGGCTTCACCAGGTACTCTTCGGCGCCCATATTGAAACAATTCAGTTTCGTCTGAAGATCATATTTTGCGGTGAGGATAAAAACGATAATGTCTTTCAGCGCCGGATCACTCTTTAGGAGGCGGCAAACATGTTCACCGGACATTTCCGGCATGACCAGATCCAGAATCATCAAGTCCGGTTTTTCTTGCGACAGGTTCCATAAGGCTTCTGCGCCGGTTCCTGCTGTGCTCACGGCAAAGCCGCGATCGCTCAGGTAGGCTCTCAGCACTTCTCTATAGCTGCTGTCGTCTTCGACAATCAGAATCTTCTTTTGCCGTTTCAGAAGATCCCCCCTCGTTTTTCCTTATGGAACTGTTTATTATAGCGCCTTCATCTTGCCTGTGGCGCAAAATATTTCCGCCCAGTTTACTGTCAAATCTTGATTTTTTCCCTGTGGGCACTGATTCTTAATAAAGCAAGGAGGTGCTGCTATGGCTTCGAAGAAAATTCTTATGATAGTCGGGGACTATGTCGAGGACTACGAAGTGATGGTCCCTTTTCAGGCGCTTCAAATTGCCGGTCACACGGTTCATGCGGTTTGTCCCGATAAGAAGTCCGGCGACAAAGTCCGCACCGCTGTTCATGATTTTGAAGGTGACCAGACGTACAGTGAAAAACGAGGTCATGATTTCACATTAAACGCAACTTTTACCGAAATCAACGCCGATAACTACGATGCTCTTGTAATTCCGGGAGGACGAGCGCCTGAATATCTGAGATTAAACGATCGAGTACTTCAACTGACGCGTCATTTTGCGAAAGAGAACAAACCGATCGCGGCAATCTGTCATGCTCCTCAATTGCTCGCAGCAGCCGATGTGTTGAAAGGAAGAACCTGTTCGGCCTATCCCGCTGTGGGTCCGGAAGTGAAGATTGCAGGGGGCGAATACGTAAATCTATCATGGGATCAGGCCGTGGCGGATGGGAATCTTGTGACTGGTCCGGCATGGTCAGCGCACGTGGATTGGCTCACCAAATTCCTAAAGGTGCTCGGTACAAAGATCGAACCGTAATCTTTGTAGCGCCGGCGTTACAAATTGCAAAATAGCAACTGACACTAACGTTCCAGGACCAGGTATACGGAGAACACAATGATGGCGCTGGCAATCAGCATCATCAAAGTAAACTGTTCCCCGGCCAGCGACCATCCGAGCAAAACTGCAATCACAGGATTCACATAAGTGTGCGTTGCGACTCGCGTTGCCGATGTAACTCCGAGGAGCCACACATAGGCTGTGAAGGTAACAATCGAGCCGAATACAACCAGGTAGATCAGGGCAAGAAAGGAACGTAGCGACACAGCGGACGGGTGAAAATGTTTAAACTCACCCAAGAGGAATGTTACCAGAAGCAGAAAGAAACCGCCGAGGATCAGTTCAATTCCCGCTGCCATCGTAGCGGATTTGGGAAGTTTTGCAACGCGCGAGTAGACCGCTCCAACGGACCACGAAATAGCGCTCAGCAGGATGATTGCGGCCGCCGTCGTATTTATCTTGACAGACTGGTCCGGCGCAAACAACAATACGATTCCGGCAAAACCGATCATGAGACCCAGGATCTGCCTCCCGCGCAATCGGAATTCTTTGATGGCCAGAGATTCGATAACCGCAATCCACAGGGGATCGGATGCGATGAGAACTGCAGCGAGTCCGGAAGCGACGCTCTTCTGCGCCCAGGCAAGCAAGCCGTGTCCTAACACGAAAAAAAGAATCGCCACAATCACGAGTGGCAGCCATTCTTCCCGCGATACTCTCGTTCCGCTTTTTCGGCTCCAGACAAAGAGAACACTACCGGCAAGAATGGAGCGTGCTCCCATCATCATGAAGGGTGGAATGGTTTCGATCGCGTACCGGATCGCCAGATATGTTGATCCCCAGATTATGTATACGGCGGCATAAGCCGCGAACACTCTGGCTTTTGAAGGGCGTTCCATTGTCATGAATCAAGAATGTTATCATCTATAGTTCGAAACCAATCCGAATGGATCCTATGAACAAGAAACTGCTGATGGTTATGGGTTACCAGCGCTCCGGGACCAACGCCCTTTTTGACAGCATTGAGCGCGGGGGCGGATGCATTCCGATGGTGGATGTAGAAACGAGTGAGATTTATGAGCAGTTTGATTTACGGCCGGAACCGGAAATTCGGGAGATTCTTCAGGCTGCAACCGCTCCAGTTCTTCTCAAACCTGTGAATGAAACAAAGAAAAGAAGCATTGAAGCTGTCTTAAACGAATACAGGGATTATGAAGTGAAGATCGTTTATGTTTACCGGGATCCTGTGCACGTTTTTGGTTCTCAGGTGACTTTATGGCCGCAGTTTAATGATCTGGAGGAATTCATTCAACTATGGAACAAACGAAATGGATACGCGCTCAACCTGCCTTCTGTCTGGAAAGATCACATGGCAATTGTCAGCTATACGGATTTGATTTCCGATCCGGAAGTTTTCGAAAAGGTGTGCTTGTTTTTGGGAGTGAAGGGCAAGTATCTCTTTCATAGAGATCAGAAGCTAGGTTTTCATTTGCCGGATGAGATTCAAAAGAGAATTGAAACCGAAACAAAACATACCTGGGATGCGCTTGAAGCGAACCGCACATTCAAGGCAGAGAAGCACGCTCTATCGGTAAGCAAAATTTACCGGAACTTTGTTTTTGTTCTGAAAAAATACCTGCCCTCTTTTCTCATAGCTCGTGTAAGAAGGGAGTTTGTAACGCCGGCCTCCGGCCGGCAAAAAACATCGAGTTCCGCTAATCCTGGCCGGCAAGATGCCGGCGTTACAAACAGCACAAAACGCTGATCATTCTACTTCGCAGTAATTTCAGCTGTCGAAGCGAGTTTCAGATATAGAGATTCTTGCTGGCGAACCATTTCCCGTATGTCGAACTCATGCTGGATCACACGGGAAAGATCCGAATCCACCTTCCATTCCTCGTCCAGGGCCGTCAAAATTTTTTCGGCGAAGTCCTGCGGATTTTGAGGTTCTGCAAGAGCGCCGTTCCGGCCGTCAAAGATGATTTCCCTGATTCCATCGATATCGCTTGCAATGACCGGAATGCCGGCAATGGTGGCTTCCGGAATGACTCGCGGCAATCCTTCCCAGAGTGAGGGAAGCACCACCAGATCAAGATTTGCGAGAATCTCGGGAATTTCTCTGCGCCATCCTAGGTGAACAAAATTGTGCGCATACCGCATTTTTGCTGCGCGTTTCAATACGGCATCAGCCATCTCTCCGTCACCGATCAGCAGGAATTTTGCGTTGTGCATCTTTCGACTTACGATGTCGGCAGCTTCCACAAAAGTGAGCGGATCTTTTTGAGGTTTCAAGCACGCAATCATTGCAACCGCTTGCCCCTTTTTCGGGATTCCGAGTTGTTCGCGAAAGGCATCGCTTCGTTCCGCCTGCAGCAAAGGGTCGATTTCTACTCCACTGCGGATGAGAGAATCAGAACAGTTCTGGAGTAAGTCCAGCTCTTCAGCCCACTTCCTGTTCTCTTTGGAAACAAAGATCAAATGATGACCACGCCTGCTGGCTTCTCTTTCCAGGGCAACATAAAGCTTGAATACTCCCGCATTTTGATAACGGTGGAACCCGAATCCATGATAGGTATGAATGATGACAGGAACCTTTTCTGCGGACGCCGCCAATCTGCCAAGCACGCCTGCTTTCGAACTATGTGTATGAACAATGTCCGGCCTGATTTCCTTGAGATGCTGTCGAAGCTGCTGATACGCCTGGTAATCCGCGACCGGACGGATCGGACGGCTCAACTCACCGCAGAACCGCACCGAAACATCTTTCAGCTCGCGCGCTTCATCATCCAGAATTCCACCCGGACCCGAGATCAAATGAGGTTCAAAAACAGAATGATTCAGATTGGCAACTGTATAAAGCGTGTTTTGCTGTGCGCCCCCCAGCTCCAGTTTTGTGATGATGTGTACTATGCGTAATCGTGGCATGACTTAAGAATTCTAACATTTGGAGCCGATAAAGTATCAAAGTAAGATAGCAAAATGCCGGCTATCCTTCATTTGATTTCACAATTGGAGGAGGGGGGCGCCCAGCGACAACTTTCGTATGTCGCAAGGTTCAGCCAAAAGTATGATGTGGAAATTGCTTCTTTAATTGCTTCGCCTCCCGAAAAGCTGTTCGCGTATTTTCGTCATCCGGATGTGCCGGTTCATTTCCTTTCGCAATCTTCTGATTTTTATGCGCCGCAAATTCTCCCTGCTCTTAGAAATCTTCTGACAACAAAGAAGTATGCAATGATTCATTGCAGGCTGTATTCCTCAATTGTGCAAGGTGCTTTTGCTGCCAAACTGGAAAAAATTCCGTGCGTTGCTTCACCCGGGAGCATGTTTGAGGTGTTGCGGCTCCTTGGAAACAAGAAATGGGAACGATTTCTCATCGCTCAAGCGCTGAGGAATGCTGATTCTGTTCTGTTTCCCTCCCATTCCTCTGCATTGGCGTTTTTCGATGCCGGCTGGGTCGAACGAGATCGAGTTCGTACCATTTGGAACGGGGTGGACATTGAACATTTTCAACCACAGGGCAGGGGAGACGCTCTGGTTGCAGTCGGCCGCGTTTCCAGTGAAAAAGCGTATAGAGATCTCGATCAAATTTTTCAATTATTGCGCGGTCAATTTCCACAGCTGCGCTGCATCGTTGTGGGAGGTGGCGCAAGCAATCAGAGTTCGGCAGGCATTGAATTCGCTGGTTCCGTTGATGACGTTCGCGAAATTTTGGCCCGTGCGCGAGTTTTCATCAGCACTTCCAAAACAGAAGGAATGAACAATGCTTTGCTGGAGGCTCAGGCAATGGGAATTCCGGCGGTCGTAAGAAGAATCGGATCCAATTCAGAAGTCATCGAACAAGGAGTGAACGGATTTTTGGCCGTCAACCCGCAAGAATTCGCGGAATATTGCGCGCTGCTCATGCACGATCAGGATGTATGGACCGAGATGGGAGCTGCTGCCCGCGCAAGAATCGAAAAAGAATTCTCGATTCGGAAACAAATGCAAAAAATCGAATCGATGTATGATCATCTTCTCGGCGCAAATGTGCCGGCGTAATCACGCACTGACTGAAGTTTTACCGGCATCCACTGCAAGACATCTTTCATTTCAATGACCGTGCCTTGTGCGCAATTCAGCATCAGTCCGGAAAAAGTTCGTGGTACGAGCTCTGTCGTCGCTTCGTGTTGGGCCTTCAATGCTTCTTCAGGCACATGTTCTACTTTGAACGGACGTCCGGTTACTTCTTCAAATATTTTTACGACTTCCAGGGCACTCAGGCTTTCAGGTCCACCGAGTGGGATGATTTTATTTTCGGCCACCGGATTTTCCAGCGACAAGACAGCGAACCGGGCAACATCACGGAAAGAAATCCAGCTGATTTTGTTTTTGCCCGAACCATAAATCCGGACATTCCCGTTTGCTGCATCAAATCCGAGATGCGGTCCTAACCAGACTTCCTGAAAAAACGTGGGCTGAAGGATTGTAAAAATCAGACTGCTCTTTTTCAAGCTTTCTTCTACTTCTCTTTTCGCTGTTTGTAATGCAAATTCGAACGGAGTTGGTGGGAACGAAATGAATACAAAATGCCGGACGCCGGCCTTCTCTGCGGCATCAATCAGTGCAAGGTGGCCATCGCGATCCGTTTTGAGCAGCGAATCGCCTGGTTGTTGCGAAACGATGCAGGTCGCAGTGGATACAATATTGTTCACACCCCGGCATGCTTTTTCTAACGAGGACGCGTCTCGTAAATCTCCTTCACTAAGCTCAACACCCATCCGGCGAAGCGATTCTTTCTTTTCTTCGGCAGCCGAAGCCCGAACCAAACCCCGGACAGGTTTGCCCTTCTCGCTCAATAACCTGCAAATTTCAGTGCCTAAAACGCCCGTGGCTCCCACGACTAAATTCATGAATTCTGCTCCTTCTACGCTAATTTCTTTTCCAGTATATCGCGAAACAAAAAATGTCATCCGATCCATACAATCGTTCTCCATTCAACAGTCCTGAATCCCCGTGATCGACGACAGCGATCGGCCGCAAAATCTGGCACGTCAATTGCAATACGAGAAATCGGGTGATGAGTTATGACGACAGAGCAATGGAACGAATACGGCTATGCAGTAGTAATCGATGAAGGTTTTGTATACCTGGTTCGAATCGAGCTGCAGGTCGGTTACGTAACCCAGGTGGACAATGGTTCCTGGAACCTGTATCTGAACGTGAACAGGTTCCCCTGGCGTTTCATCAACCTCAGCACTTCTCCGCACATCCTGGCTCTCGCTCGCGCACAATTGCTGAAAAACTGCGCGTGAAATAGCCGCCAAGACGCCAAGTTCGGGAAATAGTTAGTAATTTCTTGGCGCCTTGGCGTCTTGGCGGTTCCATTACATCGGTTCCCAGAAATCCTGTGATTGAACGGCTTCTCTATTCGCCTTATCATATTGAATCTGACGCGAAAGTGGCGGAATTGGCAGACGCGCTGGCCTTAGGAGCCAGTCCCGCAAGGGGTGGGGGTTCGAGTCCCCCCTTTCGCATCAAACACTGATTACTCGCTGCTTTTTTGCAACGGCAGAATAAACCGCGTGATATTTTCATCAACATCCGTGGGATAGGCAAAATTCATTCGGGCCGCTAATTGAGAGGAAATTGTCCGGAAAAGTTGGATCGTATTCAGTAAACATTCCCAACTGTCTTCGCGATCAAAATGGGCGAACGTCCGATGGAGATTCTCCCAGATGCCGGGACTCAGCCATGCATGCATCTTGGTCCCCATCCAGTAGGTTTCATAATTCCAATTGTGGCTGGCTTGTTCATACCACTCCAGCATGCGCAAAAGGAATGTTTTCGCTGACCAGTCTCTAAATTTCACCAACCACAGTTCTTCTCGGTTCAAATATTTCGCGACGTGATATGTTTCAAACCAGAACTCATTGCATAGTGATACGAACTCTTTCTCGCTAAGTACACTGGCTTTGTCTGGTAAGGCACTCTTGATCTGCGCCCTTAATTCATCCTTATCCAGAAGTAAATGGTAGCCTCCGGTCCAACGCAGCTTTGGAAGGGTTACTGTCTTGTAAAACGCAAAATCAACTTTGATTCCATGATCATAAATGGCCAACCGGGTGGGAACCACTTCGCCCGCTTCGTCATATTGATCGGGAACGTAGAGCCATAACTTGCCAATTCGCGAAAGCCATTGATCGTCCTCAACATATTTTTCGTGATTCCG
>JAKEFK010000088.1 GCA_022616075.1 bacterium | reverse complement strand
CATGTGCCTGCGCCGCTAGCGATGGCGATCGGATTTCTTTTTGGAATCATTGTCTGGTCTTTGATGGGAAAGCTGATTGTCGGCCTGCGAATCCCCGCATTCATTATTACGCTGGGAGGACTGCTTGTGTTTAAAGGCACCTTCTGGTTAGTGATTGAAAACGAAACTGTACCCGTCACTGCAGGGACTGAATCCAATGTTTATTCTCTTTTGACGACTTACTACTTTCCCAAGTGGAGCAGTTATCTACTGGTTGCTCTGGTTGGGGCAGCTATCGTCCTTGCACGTGTTCGTTCCCGCAGCCAGCTTCGCAAGCATGGTTTCGAAGTGGAAGATGGGGAATTGACCTTTCTGAAATTGTTTGTCAGTTTGCAAGCTTTATTGCTGGTTGTTATCACTATGAACCAATTTCGCGGAATTCCGCTTGCGGTTGTGATTCTATTTGGGCTTGCGTTCGTTGTATATATGATCACCCAACATACACCTTTTGGCCGCTATCTTTATGCAATCGGCGACAACGAAGAAGCATCCGCATTGTCAGGAATACCGGTCAAGAAAGTAATCATTGGAGCTTATGGAATTCTTGGAGCCATCGTTGCGCTCACAGGATTTATGCAAACGGCATATTCAGGAGCCTCAACGACAACTGTAGGTGACTTGATGGAACTGGACGCCATCGCGGCTTGTGTAATTGGAGGAACCAGTTTGAAGGGAGGTCGCGGAACGGTTCTGGGCGTTCTTTTCGGGTCCTTGATTATGACGAGCCTGCTGAATGGGATGACTCTGCTGGCCGTGTCACCGGAGATGAAATTCATTGCACGCGGATTGGTGCTAATCGCTGCTGTTTGGATGGATGTAGCACTGTCCAAAAAAAGTTGATCTCATAAAACTTTACAACGCTTACTTCATCTGCTAAAAAGGTAATGAGGTGTTTCAACCTTAACCGAATTCCGGCTGCCCCCCAGGCAAGCCTTAAAAGGAGTTGTTATGAAATCACTTCGCCTCTTTCTCCTTCTATTTTGTATTCTCCTTACAACGATGGCGTGGGCTCAAACAGGAACCATTTCCGGAAAAGTAGTAGATGATGATGGTGAGCCGATTGGCGGCGCCACCGTTCAGCTTGAGGGAACGCAGATCAAAGCCACCGCTAACAGTGCCGGTGAGTACACTATCGCTGATGTACCCGCAGGCACATATACCGTCCAAGCGAGTACGTATTCCTATCGAAGCCAATCCGCGCAGGTCACTGTTGACGCAGGGCAATCGGTCACGCAGGATTTCACATTGCGGCTCGATCTTCTAGCGCTGGAAGAGCTTGTTGTAACCGGTACAGCGGCTCCGGAAAAGAAGATTGAATCCAGTTCAGCAATTTCCACGTTAAACAATCAAGAGCTAAATGACTCTGTTCCCCGCAGCTCAACCGAATATTTGCGGCGAGTTCCCGGATTTACCCGCGTGGAGAGTTCTGGCGGAGAGGTGAATCAAAACCTCAGCGTTCGCGGGTTGTTTGGGGTAGAAAGCGTAAACATTGAGGAAGACGGAATGCAGGTCTATCCTACGATGCACATCTTCTTCATGAACGCCGATAATTTGATCCGTCCAGATGAAAATATTGAAACAATCGAGATATTGCGTGGTGGAACTTCGCCGATTTTTGGATCTACGACCACAGGAGCGACTGTTAACTTCATCAATAAGATCGGAGGAGACATAACACAAGGGGTTGCAAAAACCACCGCAGGCTCACGAGGTCTGGGTCGATTCGATTTCAACGTCAACGGCCCACTGTCGGAGGACTGGCGTTTCAGTTTCGGCGGTTTTTACCGGTATGACGGTTCCGTTCGCGATGTTGATTATCCGGCGACCAAGGGCGGTCAATTAAAAGCGAACGTCAGTCGGACCTTATCGAACGGTTTTATAAAGTTTTCAGTGAAGTATCTGGATGACCGAAATCTGTTCATCCTACCCCTTCCATTCGAAAATCCCAGTGATCCGAGACCGGTACCTGGCTTCTCGGATACTGGCGGTTATCACAGCAAAGAAGGCGTGAATCTCACCATCCCACTAGTCAGAGGAGATGATCTCGTTTTTCCGTTGGATGATGGCATCCACACCCAGGGCGGCTGGGTTCAGGGAAACGTGAATTTTCAATTCGGTGACGGTTGGGAGTTTGAAGACATCGTTCAAAGTATGTCAGTGGATCATATTTGGAATGCAATGGTTCCCGGTGCACCTGAACTTGCCACTGATTTCGCACAGAGAGTATTGAACGGTCTTATCAGTAACGGAACGGTCGCGCCAGGTTCCACTTTTCAGCTCTTGTATACGAATTTTGGTCGCGATCCAGTCACTGGAGCAAAAATTCCTTTTAGTACGCCGAACGGGCTGATCAATCCCGGTCAGGAATTCCACGTACAGAAGCCGATTTCCAGTTTCGCTAACGAATTAACTTTGAGAAAAACTTTTGGTAATCACAAGATTGGATTCGGGAGTTATTTCGCTTACTACACACAAGAGAATCGCTGGTTTTTCACCAGCATCCTGACCGACATCCAGGACAACCCAAGGTTCCTAGATATGGTCATTACTCAACCGGACGGATCGACATTGGATGTAACACAGAACGGTATCCGGCAATTCCTCAATACCTACGTTGACGGCGATGGAAATAACACTCTGTTCGCTATCTTTGCATCAGATGAAGTGTTAGTAGGAGAGCGATTACGGCTTGATTTTGCCGTTCGCCATGAACGTCAGGATTACTTCTCCGTGGCTGAAAACAGCTCAACTTTCGATCTGGATGGTGATCCACGTACCATTTACGATAAGGAAGCTTTTGGGAACAATACGTTCAGACAATTCGAGTTCGATATTAACAATACCGCATTTTCGGTCGGCGCAAATTATCAGATCCGGCCGGATACCCTGGCGATCTATGGTTCGTTTACTCGCGGATTTAGATTCCCGGCGCTGGATGATTTCCTCTTTGAGCAAAGACAGGAGCTGGTAGAATTGATTGAACCAACGAAATCCCGGGTGTTTGAAACCGGAGTAAAGTATTCCGGGCCGGCGATCGCCTTTACGGGTACATTCTTTTACGGGAAGGTCTTGAATGTCGTGGGCCGAGGCGTGGAATTTGATCCGAATACAGGCGATCCAATTTTCGTAACAAGGCCGCAGCCGGACGCGAGCGCGTGGGGTTTTGAGATAGAAACTGTAACACGTCCCGCACCTGGATTAGAGCTTCGCGGCACTGCCACTTTGATTGATGTCGAAGCTCCAGCCGGTGCGCAAGCTCAAATCCGCTTCGATGGATTTACACCAGCCGTGCTCGATTTCGAAGCAACCTATGAGCTTGCCGAGAACGCCAGGCTTTTATTTGACTGGCATTATGTTGGCGAGCGCACAAATGTCGAACGAACCGTGTTCCTAAATGATTACGCCTACATCAACCTTGGAGCCTCGTACAAACTTGGGGATAGCGGAATCACTGTGGGAGCGCGAGTCTTGAATCTTACCCAATCACAAGGTTTTGAAGAAGGCGATCCGCGTGTTGACCCAACAAGAGGAGCCGCCGCACAATTCTTTAATGCGCGTCCTCTTCTGCCGCGTCGCTATACGGTGGAAGCAAGATATATCTTCTAGCTTCAAGATTTGGAAAGTCTCTAGAGGGCCTTCGCTGAAGCGAAGGCCAAACGTTCCGTTTTGTGGGGAGTTCGTCCGTCAAAAAGTACTCGCAGATTGTGCTCACTAGCACGTTGTATTTTCGATCCCGAAGATGTTTCGCATCTTCTTTTTATACAACCGAAAACTCTTGACGGAGTTGAGTCGATGCGCCTGGAAGGCGATCCTGCAGTATTTTGAAGTCTCTCTCCGAAAGGTACGTTGCCTTTCAGGCCTCCTTTCAAATCACTTCCTTGCCAGGAACGCTTTTGCCTGAACGAACTCCTCCCGGCGGCAATTGTTGTCACAAAGAGAAACAAGTTTAGCGTAATACGTTTCCGCTTTCTGCTGATCTCCCGCTAATTCCGCGCTGCGCGCTGCGCCGTAAATAGCGTTGAAACGATTCGGCGTCACAACAAGTGTTTGTTCAAATTCTATGAGTGCCGCTTGAGGTTGCTTCAATTCCAGCAGAAGATTTCCAAGCAGTTCACGCGCAGGAACGATTGCTCCTGGAGTAATTGCGTGCTTTTCGGTTTTGCTTTCCCATTCAACCGCGGTTTTCATCAACTTCAGCGCCTCCCGGTCTTTTCCTTTTGCTAGAGCAATCCAAGCGGCCAGCTCCTTTGCTTGTATTTCCACTTGTCCGGCCCAGTACATATCTTTCGACGCAACTAACTTTTGTTGAAGCGTATTCAGCTTCTCCAAAGCATTCTGTGCTTGATCCCGATTGCCGGTTCGCGCGGATCCAAGGCCGCGACCAAAGTATAGGATCGCCTCTGAAGATGGAAATTGATCCCAGGGAATGAAACCGGAAGCAGGACTCAAAACGGCAGCATCCGGCCACTGATTTCTTTCCACTGCGTATCTTACGGGAATTGCGGCTGCCGCATAAGCTGCCGTGAGATTTGCTTGGTCCACTTTCTGCAATGCATTGAATTCATCCAGAACTTGTTTTGCTTTTTCGTCCTGACCGGATTGCAGATAAGCGTAAACTAAATAATCCATCGCATGAAGTTGGTCAAAGGAGCCGGAATTCGGATGATCCTTCTGAACTAACGCGAGCGCAGATGCGGCAGATGCGATGTTGGAGTCAATGGATTCCTGCCATAATCCCAGACGCGTAAAGATGTGTGAGGGCATGTGGAGCGCATGAGGGGAAGAGGGAGCAATTTGGGAATATTTTCTAGCGGCATCCAGCGCTAGATTTGCAAGAGACGGATAATCGTAACTGTGAATAATGTAGTGGGCGATTCCTGGGTGCTCAGGATGTTTCTCCAGCAACCGGTTCAAAATTTGTGCTGCTTTTTTCTGCGGCGTATAGGTTTTGTCCATTGGCGAAGAAGTTGCGAGTAAAGAAAGCGCATAAAAAATCGCCGCTTCGTCATCCTCCGGATAACGCTGATGCAGCTGTTCCATTGCTTTTTCGTAAGCCAGGGCACGCGTCTGATGGTCCAGCCTATCGGAGTCCTTGTAAAATATTCCAATTGCCTCGATGTAATCTTTTTCCCGCTGGGTCGGAGTACCGGTTTTTCGCGCTTGTTCAACAGCAGCTGAACCTTTTTGAAGCTCGTCCGGTTTGGGAGCCATGGCAGGTGCGGCAGCGGCCCAGTATTGGTGGAACTGCGTCTGCGCTATTCCCCAGTAAGCAATAGCACAATCAGAATCTGTGCTGGCAACAATCTGAAATGCTTTTTCCGCCTGGGCGTAACCGAACGAATGCAAAAGCGCAACGGCTCGATCGAACTGTTTTTGTGATGCTTCGCTGCAAGAAACGGGGAAATGCACACTTCCTAATTTTTCTGCCGGAGGAATTTCATGATGATGTTGTTCACCTGCAGCGATCGGGTACGAGAAGGCGATCAATAGAAAAGTGATAAGAATGATTTTTAATTTCACAGCCATACCTCCTAACTATTTTTTCTCTGTTTTCGGTTTTGAGTATACTATTTTTTTGCAAGCCGCCTAGTTCAATAATTGAACTGGTTATAACTTTTGGTGAGGCTATACTGAATGAAAGCGGATTTATCTTCTTTTTATCAGTTGTGGTTGGGACGATTACCATTCGCCGATGCATTACGCAATCAACGTGTGGAATTACTCGGGATGCCGGCGCTCGTTCGTGAATTCTGGCGTTGGTTTCCGTTGAGTCCCGCAGCCGGCTTCGTTCAAAAAAGCGCAAGTGCTTAGCACTTCTCGAGCTCGGCTGCACCCAGAATCTACCCTTACAGTACAGTGCCCACCATCAACCAGCCTCCCCATAGCATGAGGCCGATGCCTGTGATTGACCCGAACCAGTGACCCGCTGGAATTGTTTTTTCCAACAGCACGAAGAGCGAGAGACCGACAATCCAATATAGGTTCATAACGCCACCTACAAAAAGAAGTGCCATTAAGAACCAACAGCACGCCAGGCAGAATGCCCCGTGGTCAAGGCCCATCCGGAAAGCTCCACCTGAACCGTTACGCCAATGATGCGTAATGAATTGTATCGGACTGCGACAATGCCGGAGACATGCGTGTTTCAGGGGGGTAAGCTGGTAGATGCCCGCTGCGAGCAGGAGCACACCAGCAAGGAGACCACTGGTGCTTGTCATCATGGCAGACAGGAGCTCGGCGCGTTCAAACCTCCATTGGGCACCTGTCGCGATCACACTGAAGGCGCCCCAGGTCACGAGATATCCGGCTGTAAACACACTGGTGGGGACAAAGGGGGATCCCTTTTCCTTTTGCTGGCGCTGAATGCGGGCGAAAAGCAGAATCATTGCGGATGCACTCGGCAACATCATGGCCACCATCATGATCCACCACATCAAGAACATGAGGGCTGCGTATGAGGGTGTCCAAACTGCCGGTTGCATCATAGCCGAATGCGCCATACGCATCGTGTTACCCAAACTCTTCTGGGAAGACATACTGCTGCTATCACCGGTCATCTCCATTGCCGAAGATGTCCCGGGCATGGACATGGTCGTCATCTCGAACGCGGTCATACCCATGCCGGCGCCTAACAGAATGTATATCCAAGAAAGAACGATGACGGTCACGAGACCTATAATGACTACCGTACGGTCTCGCGCCAGGACGGACTCTAGAACGGAGGTTTCTTGCATCATTACTTCCAGTAGGCACAGGGCGTGGAAGCCACCATCTGGCTCCGTAACCTTAGCGTGACGATAAGCGGCAAGAGCGATCAATAACTCATTGCTGTGTTCAACGGATCAACCCATCCTGATTGAAGTGGTGAATGCACCAATGCGCCCAGGAATCTTCATACGCCATATCCATTTCACTAGTCACCGAGGTACTACCTAGTCCGATTTCCGCATAGGTGAACTCGAAACTACCACTCGGGCGTGCCAGCGCAATGTGGAAGGGTTCACCATTGAACTCGTTGATGATCGGTTTGCCGCTGCTTTGCATGACGCCTGGGATGTCAACCTTTGCGGTTCTGAGTTCCTGATTTGCTCCGAGATGAATTGGCAGGTAAAGAGTCTGGCAAAATTCCGAGCATGTGGACGCGAAGACGGAGAACAAATTGCTCAGTGGGGCGCATGCCTCGCCAGAGATAATCGTTTCGAGAGCGATCCGTTGAGCTTCATCCGCACGCTCGTCGATCACGATCTGGCGTTTGCCGTTTCCATCCTTGATCTCGCCGGGCCACTTGTAAAGGCCCGCCCACTTCAGGCCCGCGAGCGGCGTATCGTTGAAGTGGCCTTCGACAATATTGCCAACGAAGGCCGACTGACAATAGCCGTGTGTACTGGGCAAGTTGAACTGACAGCCGCAATTCACAGCACAATTACAGTTATCATACGTTTCACTCTTGAAGACCCATCGATCCGTCATGCTCGTGATCCTCCTTCACGCTGGTATGAACCAGCGTTTCCCTTGTGATGACATGGTTTGCTATAAAACTTCTCT